>JAHCBA010000061.1 GCA_019634625.1 Verrucomicrobiia bacterium | reverse complement strand
GACACGCAATGGCGCCACGCGGGCGCGTCTGTGAGTTGGCGTAATGTGCAACGGAATCGGGGTCGGGGTCGCTATCGGAATCGGTATCGACAGGTGCAATAATGCTTCGCGCATCTTCGGAGTTCGTTCCGGTTCAATTCCGATCGAGACCCCGACCCCGACGCTCCCCTCGTCTTATCTCTCGACCGATCGCATCTCCGACACTATGGAGATAGGCCCGCACCACGCTTGTCTCGAACAACGAGGTTGCGTGGGAGAATGGGCATGGATCACAGTCCACGCATGAATCTGCTCCCGCTCCCCCAAGGCGGTGCCCTGCGCGGCCACCACGGCCAACCCACCGCAACCCGCCCGAACTCTGGTTGCGGCGCCAGCAAGTCCGCGGATCTGCTCCTCATAGGCCTGACGGTGTCGCTGCTATCTCTGACCGGCAGCTCCAAGGCTTCTGAGAATGCCGCCCTGCTCTATTACAACGCCGTCCTGGCTGGACCCGCACGGGAAGGCCGGGTAGATGCAACCGTGCGCGATGATATCCGTGCGGGCCGCAACTCAAGGGCAGTGGATACCTACATACAGCGGCAAGAGCCCATCTGGAACCTCCTGTTCCGAGCGACAGATCTCCCGGATTGCACATGGAATATATGGCCTGCGGATAGCCTGGCTTCTGACTGGCCGGCGCGGGCCGTAGTTCTGAGTGGATACACCGAACTCGTTTCCAGGCTGTGCAACCTGGCGCGATGGCATGCCAACCACTTGCGGGCGGAAGCGTCAGGAGAAGCGTTTGACCGCGCCTTGGCCATGTTGCCACACCGACCCATGTACTCGATGATCGGATTTGATGCCACGGGAGGGCAACTCGAGCGGATCTCCATGGAGCATGTTCAGGCAACCTTTCAATTGCTTAGCTCGACGGGGCAACACCAACTGGTGGAGGTTCTCAAACAACGGCAGCCATGGTTGGTGCGTTATGACGCAGACTACTACTCCCGCCTCGCAGATCACCTAAGGCAGTTGGCGACTGCCGACGCGGCCACCGGACCGGGATGGGCGATCCACGTGACAAACACGCTTTGGCGCGCACTGGAATGGATCCCGCCGTCGGTATCCAACGCCGATCCCGTCACCGCCCACAGTCAGTTGGCTGAAGATGTGGGACAGTTGGCGCAGGTTGCGGAGAAAATCCGGGACGCACTGACGCAGCGCCGGTTGGTCGATGCGCTCGGGAGGCTCTCAAGCCTGGCAAACCATCCACTGGCAAGACCTGAGGAACTGCCCGTGATGCTTCGCGCCGAGGGGATCAGCGCACCCCTACTTCAATCCATGGAAACGTCGGCGAGTTGGTTCGTGACTTACCTGGGGATGCGGGAACTGCTCGGGATGGATCCTTTGGTGGCAATACATCTTCCTTCTGCCGGCAACGGAAGCGTGAGGACGTCCCGGGAGCCCGATCATCTTGAAGCGGTCGGGAAGTTCGATGACATGCGAGCTCCGGTAATTGTTCGGATTCCATGGCGGCAACCCTTCAATGAGTGACCATCCCGCCTCCTGACGCCTCGCCTGAAGGAATCGACCCCAGTTACAAAGCAGGCTTCCGCCCCCTGATTCGCGCGCCCTCCCCCCTCACAGCCCCTGTCCCTTCGGAAAAAACGCCTCAATCAGCTTCCCGACGGCCTGGTCACACCCCTTGAAGGCCAGATCCGCGCCGACATTCGTGGCCACGATCACCGCGCTGTTCCGTTCGGGCGCGATCCACACAACGACGTAGAACATCGTGTTCGATCCGTTGTGCATCAGCACCCGCCCCCCCGCCCAGCCCCGTTCGAGCACGACCCAGCCAAGCGCGTAATCATGCCCGGCCGGCGTGTGGAGCTTCTTGAACGTTGCCGCCTCAAGCAGGTTGGTTCCGCCCCGCGCACCTGCCAGGTGGAGGGCCACATACTTCGCAAGATCCCCCAGCGAACAATGGACCGTTCCCGCCGGACCAATGGCCGGCGGATTGTCCGCACGCGGCCCCGGCGGCACGGCGCGAAGCCCGGAGAACATGGGTTTCGAATGCCCCCACGGTTGATCCACCTCGCCCGGCGTGGCCGGAGCGCCGAAGCCTGCCGTCGTCATTCCCAGCGGTTCGAACAGCAGGCCCCGCATCAGCGCCTCCCACGGTTGACCGCCGGCCCGCTCCAGCATCACCCCCGCAACCGCGTAGCCCTGGTTTGAATACACGGACCGGCTGCCAGGCTTCACTTCCGGTTCACCCGCCAGGAGGCCCCGCACAAACTCCAATCGCTGTTCGTCCGGCGTGCCCCTGCCTTCCCAGGCCCGGATCCAGAGCGTAGTCGGCGGACGCGCCGGCATGCCGCCCCGATTCGACAGGAGCTGTTCCAAGGTCACCCCGCGGTAGTCCGCATGCATGGTTTCCTCCAGCTCCGGAAACAACTCCCCGATGGTTGTCGTCCATGCGATCTTCCCCTCCTCCACCAGCCTCGCCGCCAGGGTCGCCGTCATCGACTTCGTCACGGAACCGATGTGAAACCGGTCCTCCGCCGTCACGCGCTCCGGGCCGCCCAGCCGGCGAAATCCCACGGCATTCGTGAACACAGTCCTCCCGTCCACGATCACCGCCGCCGCCAGCGCGGGAAACGGATGCTCCACCCGGACCGCCTCCAGCATCTGCAGAATCGGGTCCTCGTAGGGACCGCTCGACGGAATCTCGGCGCTCCTGCCGAGCAGGAACCCGATCGAACCCAGGATCAGCAGAACGGAAACAACCACAATCGACTTGAACATAATGCAATCGCCCCGATCGATCCCGCGCGCCGTCCTTCCCTCTGATTCGCCGGACACAGTCTTAGTCCGGACCACTCCACCCCCGATCCGCGGTTCCGCGAGGCGAAACGCAGACTTCAGACCACGCCGGGCCTGTCAAGCCACGCATCGGCAAGCAGAAATGCAAATGCACCACTCCGGAGGGACGAGCTCCGCGAGTCCTCATCCCATCGCTCCACTCCCCTGCGGCCTCGTGAAACTCGGCCCTCCGATCCCACCCCTCCGTTTCACTCCGGAGGGACGAGCTCCGCGAGTCCTGATTTGCCCGACATGATCAAGCCAGCGCGCCCGACCTCGCTGCATGGCTATGGCTTGGGACTTGTTCGAGGCATCGGTCAAGCGCACGCTCCGGAAATGGGATCCGGAGCCATTGATCGCCCCGCCCGTCTCCCGGAGGGCACGACATCCGCCATCGCCGCAGCAACGCGCCGGGTGTGGACCGAAGCCGAACTCCAGGCACTGCCCAGCGATAGCTACGACTACGAACTCGTCGATGGCACACTGGTCATGAGCCCCAAAAACAGCTTCCTCCACGGCGATCTATGCTCACGCCTCTCGGCTGCGCTGGTCACCTTCAACGAGGCCCATCAACTCGGGGTCGTCCTCGACTCCAGCACGGGGTTCTGGATGCGCAATCGAAACTGCCGCGCCCCTGACATCTCCTTTGTCACCCGAAGCCGCATGAAAAGCCTCGGTTTCTCAAGGAAGGAAACCCGCTTCTTTCCCGGCGGACCAGACCTGGCGGTCGAAGTCCTGGCCCCCTCCAACACCCGCTCCGAACTGGATGCACGATTGCGGGATTTTTTCGACAGCGGCACCCGTCTGGCCTGGGTCATTCATCCCATGGAACAGTTCGTCGAGATCTGCCGGTCGCCGATCGACCGCCAGATCGTTGGCGCCGGTGCATTTCTCGACGGAGGCGAAGTGCTTCCGGGATTCCAGTTTCCGGTCGCCAATCTCTTCCACGTTCCGGACTGGGACTAAATTGGCCCCCTGAACTCGCCCCTCCGATCCCACCCCTCCGATCCCACCCCTCCGATCCCACCCCTCCGTTTCACTCCGGAGGGACGAACTCCGCGAGTCCCCATCCCATCGCACCCCTCGATCCCGCGGTTCACTCCCCGGGCCGGCCCGTGCATGGTCACCCCATGCAACGAGCCCTCGCCTTCGCTCTCGTCCTCTTCCAGACACCATTCCCCACGCCGGCCTCCGACTGGCCCCAATTCCTCGGCCCCCACCGCAACGGTCACAGCCCGCACCCGATCTCCATCGACTGGCCCGACGGTCAACCCGTCACCGTCTGGTCCCGCAACGTCGGCGCCGGCTTCAGCGGCCCCGTCGTCGCCGGCGATCGCCTGATCCTCCATCACCGCCAGGGTTCCGAGGAAATCGTCGAATGCCTCGACGCCGCCCGCGGAGGCGACCCCCTCTGGCGCCATGCGCAACCCACCCGCTACCGGGACAGCTTCGGCTTCGATGAAGGGCCCCGCGCCACGCCCGCCGTCTCCAACAACCGGGTCTTCGCCTTCGGCGCCGACGGCACTCTCTCCGCCCTCGATCTCACTACCGGCCGCCTCCTCTGGTCCGTTGCCACCCAGGACCGGTTCGGCGCGGACAAGGGCTTCTTCGGATTCGCCTGCTCGCCCCTCATCGCCGGCGAATCCCTGATCCTCCAGGTGGGCGGACCGGATGCGGGCGTGGTCGCCTTCGATCCGGAGACCGGCGCGGTTCGTTGGACCGCCACCGATCACGCCGCCGGCTACGCCTCGCCCGTGGCAGCCGCCTTCGACAACCGACCCCACGCGGTCTGCTTCACCCGCGAGGGACTCGTCGTCCTGGATGCCGCCACCGGCCACCTGCGCACCTCTCATCCCTGGCGATCCCGCCAGTCCGCTTCCGTCAACGCCGCCACCCCGCTCCTCCTCGGCCACCGCGCCTTCCTCTCCGCCAGCTACCAGACCGGCGCCATCCTCCTCGACCTGCACCAACCCCAACCCACTGTCGTCTGGTCCGGTGACGACAACCTCTCCTGCCACTACGCCTCGGTGGTCCATCGGAACGGCTTCCTCTACGGCTTTCACGGCCGTCAGGAACACGGACCCAGCCTCCGCTGCATCGAGGCCGGCACCGGACGTGTCCGCTGGTCGCAGGACGGTCTGGGTTCGGGATCGATCCTCCTCGCCGCCGACCGGCTTCTCATCCTCACCGAACGCGGCGAATGCCTGGTTGCCGAAGCCTCCCCCGACCGCTTCCGCACCCTGGCCCGCGCCCAGATTCTCGGGGCCGGCACCCGCGCCTTCCCGGCCCTCGCCCACGGCCGCCTCCACGCCCGCGACACCCGCCGCCTCGTCTCTCTCAACCTCACCCCGAACCGCTGATCGATGACCCTCCAGGTCGGCACCAGGGTCACATCTCTGATTTTGACAAAGACGCTTGGAGGGCGGCTTGGCTTCCTCCAATTGTCAAAATCAGAGACCTGACCCCGGCGACCCACAATTCAAGCCCCTTCGAGTTCCCGCACCAGCCGTTCCACAAACCGCTTCCGCTCGCTCCCGTCCTCGCCCGCCAGTCCCAACGCGAACCGCCGCACCCCCTGCGCCGCCGCCCCGTACCCGACGCCCCCGGCCTCCCGCACCGCCTCCCCAAGTCGATACCCCAGACGTCGGGTCGCCACATACAACACTCCGTCCCGCAGCCACTCCCCATACTTGTCCGCGGCTTCCTTCCACTTCCGTCCGCGGATCCGCTCGGCCGCGGCCAGGATGTCGGCCCACGGCACCCTCGGTGCGTCGGCCACGGCTCCCGTGCCGGACCGCCCCCCCGTGTTCCCAGCCGCCTCCCCCAGGACTGCCGACGCATACTCCTCGCTTCCCAGCACCACCCCGCCAATGACCCGGTCCCAGGGTCGATCGAGGCCGCCCTGCCGCACGGGTCCCTCGGTGTAGTCCCTCAACGCCCGCGCCCGCTCCTTGCGGGTCCGCCCTCCGCAGGCGGCCCCCACCCCCTCCGTGGTCAGCCAGCCCGGCGCGGGCTCCGCCCCACCGTACGCCCGCCACGAACTCCACGGATAAGCCTCCAGCTCCCGCAATCGCCGGGCCACCAGCTCCCGCCCCGGATCCTCCACACCCCCCACCTTCGCGCGCCGCCGATCCGCCTTTCCCAGTCCCAACCCCTCCGTCCGCACCGGGTTCAAATGCACATACCGGGCCACCTCCGACACCCCGGCGACATCCTCGATCAACACCGACTTGAACCGCCCCTGGAAGACATGGCCACGGACCCCGTTGGCCCAGTTGAACATCGCACTGTACGTCACCTGGAGCCATCGGATCGCCTCGCTCAGATTGGCATCCCGCGTCCGCAACAGCAGATGATAGTGATTGTCCATCAGCACGTACGCATGGACCTCCACCCGGTACCGCGGCGGCAACTCCGACAGCCGCCCCAAAAACCGCCTGCGGTCGTCGTCGGTCCGGAAAATCGCCTCCCGCCGGTTCCCGCGGTTCGCCACATGGTACCACCCACCGGCCACCAACACGCGCAACTTGCGAGCCATGACCGCCACCGTCGCCGCCGGCCTTCCGAATTGTCAATAGTAGTGATCTGACCCCATGGCCCGGGGTTCAGCCCGCCGCCGCCAGGGCGCGCCGCTGCGAACGCACCCTCAACTCCTCGAGGGCGGCCACAATCCAGCCACGTTCCATGGCGTTCACCTCGACGCCCCGGCCGATCTCCCGCAGCAACGTGATCGTCAACCGGCCCCCCAGGTGCTGCCGGAACTCCTCCAACCCCTGAAGCAACACCAGGGAGTGCGCCGAGTCCGCGTAGTGCAGTTCGTTGGCGTACAGCTCGAATCCCAGCCCCTCCAGCACCCGCAACACCCGCTCCGCCTCGGCCGCGTCCAGCAGCCCCGCATTCCTCGAATACAGCACGTCCAGCGCCATCCCGATCGCCACCGCCTCCCCATGGCGGATCCGGTAATCGGACAGCGGCTCGAGCTTGTGCGCCGCCCAATGCCCGAAGTCGAGCGGGCGCGCCGACCCGTACTCGAACGGGTCTCCACCCCCCGCGATATGGTCGAGATGCAGCTCCGCCGACCGCACGATCACCGGCCGCATCGCCGCCGGTTCAAAGGCCGCCAGGGCCTTCACCCCGGACTCGATCTCCCGGAAGAACGCCGCGTCCCGGATGCACGCCACCTTGACCGCCTCGGACAGCCCGGCCCTGCGGTCCCTCGGCGGCAACGCCTCGATGAACTCGAAATCGTTCACCACCGCGTCGGGAGGACAGAACGTCCCGATAAAGTTCTTCTTCCCGAAGGCATTGATCCCGTTCTTCACGCCCACCGCCGAATCCGCCTGCGCCAGGGTCGTGGTGGGCACCCGCACCAACCGAACGCCCCGATGCGCCGTCGCCGCGGCCAGACCCACCATGTCCAGCAGCGCCCCGCCTCCGATCGCCATCACGTAGTTGTGACGGTCGATGCCGTTCCGGTCGATCCGCTCGTGCACCTCCGAGACATGGAAGTAGGCGTTCTTGATTCGTTCGCCGCCCGCCATCCGGATGGGAGGCGCCACCAGCTCGATCGAATCCTCATTCGAGGCAAACCACGCTTCGATGGCGGCCGGCAGTCCCGGCCGCGCCATGGCCAGTCCGTCATCCAACACCACCAGCACCCGTGCCCGTCCCGTCCCAGGCTCCTGGGCCAACACCTCGCGCAGCACCGTGCTGCCGGACGCGAACAGGCCCTGCGTGAAGATCACACGATGCCGAAATGCCACTCGTATCTCGCGCTCGATCTGGAGAATCACCGCCCAACTCTGGGATTGGATCGCACCTTGGACCAGCGCATAAATCCGACCAGGCTGACCCCCGGCCCACGGCCACTCATGCAAGCCCTGCAACCGCCCGACCACCATCACCTGGCCGCCGCGGAAGGCTGGTTCGAACTGGGCAACGACTTCGAAGCCGCGGCCGAATGGGACCGCCTCTCGTCCACAGCCCGCCAGCATCCCGCCGCCCTCGAACTGCGCTGGCACATCGCCGCCCGACGCCAGGACTGGGAACACGCCCTCGCCCTTGCCGGGGAACTGGTCGCCCGTGCCCCGGGCCTGCCGGTCGGCTGGCTCCATCGCGCCTATGCCTTCCGGCGAACCCCGCAGGGCGGACTGCAGGCCGCCTGGGATGCCCTCCTCCCCGCCGCCCAGCACTTTCCCGAAGAACGCCTCATCGCCTACAACCTCGCCTGCTACGCCGCCTGCCTCGGCCGGCTCGATGACGCCTGGGAATGGTTCCTCCGTGCCTCCCAGATCGCCGGAGACGCCCGAACCCTCCGCCAACTGGCCCTCAAGGATCCCGACCTCGAACCCCTCTGGCCCCGCATCCGCGGCCTGCGCTGACCCGCAACCCGGCCCGGAAACCCATTCCCCATTCCCTATTCGCGATTCGCCTCCGTTCCCCGTCGCAGGCACCCTGCGGCCCCATGGCCTTCCACTGGATCGATGCGACCGCCTTCGTGGCGTTCGTCGTGGCCGTCATCGCCATTTCCCTCTTCGCGTCCCGGGAACAACGCACGGCCGAAGGGTACTTCCTCGCCGGACGCGGCCTGGGCTGGGGCCTGATCGGCTTCTCGCTCCTGGCCTCGAACATCTCCACCGAACACTTCGTGGGCATGGCCGGTGCGGGCTATGGCGCCGCCGGCCTGGCCATCGCCGCCTGGGAATACGCCGCGGCCATCGCCCTCGTCGCCGTCGCGATCTGGCTGCTGCCGGTCTTCCTCCGGCTCGGGATCTTCACCATGCCGGAGTTCCTCGAACATCGATACGGTCCGGCCGCCCGGTCGCTGATGACGTTCTACCTGATGACCGCGTACATCGGGGTGCTGCTGGCCTCCATTCTCTACTCGGGAGCCCTGGCGTTGCAGACCCTGTTCGGCGTCCCGCTGGTGGCGGGCATCTGGGCCATCGGCGGAGTCGCAGGGCTCTACACGGTGTACGGCGGTCTCAAGGCGGTGGTGTGGTCGGATCTCCTCCAGGGCGCCACCCTGCTGGCCGGTGGAGCCATGGTCTTCTTCCTCGGCCTTTCCCGGGTGGGCGGATGGACGTCCTTCGTCGAGGCCAACCGCGAACGTCTGCACCTGATTCAGCCCGCCGACCATCCCACCATGCCGTGGACGGTTCTGCTGCTGGGGATCTGGATCCCCAGCTTCTACTACTGGGGCTGCAATCAGTTCATCACCCAGCGAACCCTGGCCGCCCGCAGCCTCGCCGAAGGTCAGCGCGGCATCCTCTTCGCCGCCGCACTCAAGCTCCTCATCCCGATCCTGGTGGTGCTCCCCGGGATCATGGCCTACCAGCTCTTCCGCGACCGCATCGTCCACGGCGACCAGGCCTACGCCGTGCTCATCGCCGAGATCGTCCCGTTGGGCCTGCGTGGCATCCTCCTCGCCGCGCTGTTCGGCGCCATCCTCAGCAGCCTCGATTCGCTCCTCAATTCCTCCGCCACCCTCTACACCATGGACGTCCATCGCCGGTTCGTCCGGCCTGACGCCACCACCGCCCAACTGGTCCGGACCGGCCGCTGGGCCACCTCGGTGTTCGTCCTTCTCGGTTGCCTGGTGGCCCCCCTGCCCGGGAAGTTCGAAGGGGTCTTCTTCTACATGAAGATGGTCATGGGCTTCATCTCGCCCGGCATCGTCACCGTCTTCCTCGGCGGACTCCTCCTCCGTCGCGCCCCCCTCCGGGCCGCCATCGCCGTAATGCTCCTCGGCATCCCTCTGTACGGCGCCATGCTAGCCCTTCTGCCGGGCTGGGCCTTCCTCAATCAAATGGCTCTCACCTTCCTCATCCTTGCCTCCGTCATGGGCCTCATGACCGCCTGGCGGCCCCTGCCCGAACCCGCCCATCTCCCCGTCCTGTGCCACAGCATCGACCTGACCCCGTGGCGCCACACCCGCTGGCTGGGCGCACTCGTCGTCGTCGTCGTGGTCGCCATCTATGTCGCCTTCCGATAATCTCAATCCCTCCAGCTCCGAAAATGCACTCCACCCCTTTCTGCAGGCGCCCACGCATGGAGGCGACCCCCCCCCTGCACCACTCCCCTGAACGCCTCCTCACGACGCCGTCTGCCATTTTCATCCTGCGCGATTCTCCCCCATGAAGACTTGCATGACGACACCCTGCCCGACCCCGATCCTGCCGCCGAATGGCACCCTCGTTCGACCGCCCCCCGGTTCAGGGCTCGGTTACTGGGCGGGTGCCCCTGGGGTCTTTCGGGATGATCGGGACGGCACCCTCTATCTCACCTACAGGCTGCGACGTCCGCGCGGCGTGTCGCCCGATCGCGGCGGCGAGGCCCGCATCGCCCGATCGACGGACGGGATCCACTTCGAGGATGTCTGGTCGGTGCGGAAGGAGGCCTATTCGACCGCCTCGATCGAACGCAGTGGCCTGGCCCGCGACCGGAGCGGGCGCTGGCACTACCTGACCAGCTACGTCGATCCGACCGACGGACGCTGGTGCGTGGCCCGGCTGGTCGCCGACGCCCCTGACCGCTTCGACCCGGCCACCGTCGAACGCGTCCTATCCGCCCCCGCGTTGGGTCTCGAGGGGATCAAGGATCCCTGGATCCTCCAACATGAGGGGCGCCACCACCTCTTCGTCAGCGTGGCCCTCCCCACCCCCCGGACCGGCGAGGCGTCCCACGCCACCCACGACATCTACAACACGGGCGAGTGCCTCTCGGCCACCGGCCTCGCCGTATCCGGAGATCTTCGGGACTGGACCTGGGTCGGGGTGGTGTTCGCGCCCGAGGGCGAAGGGTGGGACGCCTATTGTCGCCGCATCAACACCGTGTGGCCCGTCGAGGGGGGATTCCTCGCCTGCTACGACGGCAGCGCCAGCCACCGGGAAAACTACGAGGAAAAGACCGGCCTCGCCTTCTCGACGGATCTGCGGGTCTGGAAGACGCTCCACCCGGACGCCCCCTGCTGGACCAGTCCGGCCGGCTCGGGCTCACTCCGTTACGCCGACCGCGTGGCTGCGAACGGCCGCACCGCGTGGTACTACGAAATCGCCCGGGAAGACGGCGCCCACGAACTGCGGGTGGCCATCGGAACCTGAGAGTCTCCGTTCTGTGGGTCGAGGCCAGCGCGCCCGACCTTGCCTCATGGCTACGGCTAAGCCGCAGGCCCGTCCGGCGGTGCCTCGGCAAGCGGCAGTTCCGGCGTCTCGTCCCCCTCTTCTGCGACCACCCGGGCAATGGCCTGGAGCCGGTCGGTCGTCTCGAGGTTGATCAGCTTCACACCCATCGTGTTGCGGCCCGTCTCCCGGATGTCGCCAACCTTGATCCGCACCATCTGGCCTCCCGCGGTGATGAGCATGATGTCGTCCTGCTCAAGCACCGAGAGGGCCCCTACGACGCGGCCCGTCTTCCCGGTGGTCTTCATGGTGATGATCCCCTTGCCGCCCCGCCCCTGGACCCGGTACTCGTCGAAGGCGGTCCGCTTGCCCACGCCGTTTTCGCCCGCCACCAGCAGCTTCGACTGGGAGTTCACAATGGCCAGCGCCACCACGGCATCCTCGCCATCCAGCGCGATCCCCTTCACGCCGGCGGCCGGGCGGCCCATGGACCGCACCTGTTCCTCCGGAAACCGGATGCTCATGCCCTCGCTGGTGATCAACACCACCTCGTCGGTGCCGGTGGTGAGGAGCACCTCGATCAGGCGGTCCCCGTCCTCGATCCCGATGGCGATGATCCCGCCCTTGCGAACGTTGGCGAACTCCTCGAGCGCGGTCTTCTTCACCGTCCCGCGCCGGGTGGCGAAGAACACGTGGCCGGGCTGTTTCCACGTAAGATCCTCCTTGGCCGGGCCCACCACCGACGGAATCCGGATCAGCGCGGCAATCTTCTCGTCCGGACGCAGTTCGAGGAGGTTGGCAATGCTGCGACCCTTCGAGGCCCGGCCCATGTCGGGGATCTCGTGGACCCGCTCGACATACACCCGCCCGGTGTTCGTGAAGAACATCAGGTAATCATGGGTCCCCGCGGTGAAGAGGTGCTCGATGAAGTCCGCCGCATCGCCCTCGACCACGGAATTCTCCCGGGTGGCCATGCCGATCACCCCCTTGCCGCCGCGACGCTGGGCGCGGTAGGAGCTGACGTTGGTCCGCTTGATGAGGCCGTTGTGGGTGATGGTGATGATGACCGCCTCGTTGGCGATGAGGTCCTCGATCAGCATCTCGCCCTCGTCGGGAACGATGTCCGTCAGGCGCGGGGTGGCGTGCTTGGCGCGGATGGCCTGGAGTTCCTCCTTGATGATGGCCAGCACGCGGGCCTCGCGGGCCAGGATGTCGAGAAGGTCGCGAATCCGGGCCAGCAGCTCGTCGTAGTCGCCCTTCACCCGGTCGCGTTCGAGCGCGGTGAGCTGGTAGAGCCGGAGTTCGAGGATGGCGTCGGCCTGCGCCTCGGTGAAGGCGTAGCGCCCGTCCACAATACGGGCCTCGCTGCGGATCAGGATGCCGAGACGCTCGACCGTGGCCCGGGAGAACTCGTAGGCCAGCAGCTTGATCCGCGCCTCGTCGCGGTTTGAGGAGGAACGGATGATGCGGATGAAATCGTCCAGGTGCGCCAGGGCGAGCAGGTAGGCCTCGAGCTTCTCCGCCAGCCGCTCCGCCTCGCGCAGCTCGAAGCGAGTCCGCCGCAGCACCACTTCCCGGCGGTGCTCGATGTAGCAGTTGAGGATCTCCTTGAGATTCAGGGTCTTGGGCCGGCCCCCGTCGATGGCGAGGAGATGGACGCTGAAGCTCGTCTCGAGCTGGGTGAGGCGGTAAAGGTTGTTGATCACCACCTTGGGAACCGCGTCCCGCTTCAACTCGATCACCAGCCGGGTCCGCTCGTCCGACTCGTTCCGCATCCCGCTGATGTCGGTCAGCGTCTTCTCGTTCACCAGCTCGGCAATGCGCTTTTCAAGCTCGGCCGGGTTCACCAGATACGGCACGTCGGTGATGACCAGCTGCGTCCGCCCCCCCTTGAGATCCTCGACGCCCACCTTGCCGCGCAGCTTGAGGCTGCCCCGCCCGGTCCGGAAATAGTTGCGGATCCCCTCGAGGCCGCAGACGGCGCAGTTCTGGGGAAAGTCCGGCCCCTGGATGTGCCGGCTCAATTCGTCGATGCCGATGTCCGGGTTGTCGATCAGGGCGCAGACGCCGTCGATCACCTCCCCGAGGTTGTGCGGCGGAATGTTGGTGGCCATGCCCACCGCGATGCCGGTGCCGCCGTTCACCAGCAGGTTCGGAATCGCCGCCGGAAACACCGTGGGCTCCGTCCGTGTCTCGTCGTAATTGGGGACGAAATCGACGGTGTCCTTGTCCATGTCCACCATCATCACCGCCCCCAGCGGGGCCAGACGCGCCTCGGTGTACCGCATGGAGGCCGGAGGATCGCCCTCGACCGAGCCGAAGTTGCCCTGGCCATCCACCAGCCTCTCCCGCATGGACCACCGCTGCGCCATGTGGACCAGCGTGGGATAGATCGCCTGGTCGCCGTGCGGGTGGTAATTGCCCATCGTCTCGCCGACGATCTTCGCGCACTTGAGATGCTTCCGGTTCGGCTGCACCCCCAGCTCGTTCATCGCGTACAGAATCCGGCGCTGCGACGGCTTCAGACCGTCCCGCACGTCCGGCAACGCACGCGACACGATCACCGACATCGAGTAGTCGAGGAACGAGTTCTTGATCTCGTCCGCGACGTTGATCCGGTTGATCTTTTCGCCCGCGGCGAAAAGGGAAGGAGTTGTGCCAGGGGGCGGCGGCGGTTCAGGGGGCGTGGATTCGGGCATGGTGGTGAAACGAAATCGGGCCGGGCCTCAGGACGGCGGATAAAGATCGAGGCCAAGATGTACCGCGGCCTCCCGCAATCGTCGGTCGGTCGTGCAGAAGGAACCCTCCATCGGGAACCCTCCATCACCCTGGATGCAAAGCTCGAGGTACATGCTCCTACCAGCCTCGGGCATCGCGATCCGCGCGGACGAGTTCCTCAGCGCCTGGCCCCCTCTCGCTGGCGGGCATTGAGGCGAGGTGCCCGGCCGCACCGCCAAAAAGCGGGCGCCTGGGTTTCATCGAATCGCTGACGAAGCCGACGAGCTTGACCTTGGGAACCCCGCTGCGGGTGATGACAATCTCCCGCTGCATCGCCGGGTCCCCGGGCTCCGCTGTCACATAGGAGGTATTGCGCCGATTCTTCATGGGTGAATGGGACCACACGTCGTCACCACGATCGAGATCCGCTTCACACGTCGAGGTTGCGCACGTTCAGGGCATTGTCCTCGATGAACTGCCGGCGCGGTTCGACCTCCTCCCCCATCAGCGTGGTGAACATCTGTTCCGCCTCGATGGCGTCGGTAAGATCCACCCGCAGCAGCTTCCGCTTCGCCGGATCCATCGTGGTCGAGAAAAGCTGCTGGGGGTTCATCTCGCCCAATCCCTTGAATCGCTTGATCTCCAGGCCGCGCTTCCCGACCTCCTTCACCGACTCGAGGATCTCGGCGATGGAAAAGAGCGCCCTCACCTTGGCGTTTTCACCCTCACCCTCGATCAGCTCATACAGCGGCTTGTCCTGGGCCGAGTAGTGCGCCACGTCGAGACCCCGCCGGGCCAGTTCGCGCAGAAGATCAGCCACCGGGCGCGCCTCGTGGATCTCGACGTGCCGCGCCCGCCGCACCGGGCCGGTGCGGTTTCGCTCGACCGGCGCCGGCTCGGCCTCCTCGCGCTCGAACAGCCCGAGATCCGGGTTCGCTTCCCCGAACTCCCGCAGCCGGTCCTCGTCCTTGAAGTAATGCACATCCTCCTCGTTCCCCGTCCGGACCCGCACCAGGTGTCTCGGCAGCTCGCTGCTCACAGGGTCCCGGTGCTCGATGAACTCCGCGAAGTCCCCGCCGTGCCGCCGGATGGCGTTGGCGAACTTGTCGAGGGATTCGAGCAGATCGAGAATGTCCGCCAACTGCTTCTCCGTCAGGATGCTCCCGTCGGCGAGATTCTTGAGCCGGACATCGTCCACCCCGAGCTGGATCAGGATGCGGTTCAATTGCAGGTCGTCATCGACGTACTCCTCCCGCCGCCGCCGGCTGATGAGGTAAAGCGGCGGCTGCGCAATGTACACGTACCCGCCTTTGATCAGGTCGGGCATCTGCCGGTAGAAAAAGGTCAGCAGCAGCGTCCGGATGTGGGAGCCGTCCACATCGGCGTCGGTCATGATGATGACCTTGTGGTAGCGGAGCCGCGCCAGGTTGAAGGCCCCCTCGCCATCGCCCACCCCGATGCCCGTCCCGATGGCGGTGATCATGGTCCGGATCTCCGCGTTCTGCAGCACCTTCTCCAGGCGCGCCTTCTCCACATTGATGAGCTTGCCGCGGATGGGAAGGATCGCCTGGAACCGGCGGTCGCGCCCCTGCTTGGCCGAGCCGCCGGCCGAATCGCCCTCGACGATGTACAGCTCGGTGTTCGCCGGATCGCGGTCCGAACAGTCCGCCAGTTTCCCCGGGAGTCCCCCGCCCGTGAGAGCCGTCTTGCGCACCGCCTCCCGCGCCTTCCGGGCCGCCTCCCGCGCCCGCGCCGCCGTGAGCGCCTTGTCCACCACCCGCTTGGCCACCGACGGATTGGCGTCGAAGTAGGTCATCAGCCCGTCGTACACGATCGACGACACCACCCCCTCAATCTCGGTGTTGACCAGCTTGACCTTGGTCTGCGACTCGAACCGCGGATTGGGAAGCTTCACGCTGAGGACGCATACCAGGCCCTCACGGACGTCATCCCCGGTGAGCGCGGGATCCTTGTCCTTGAGCAGCCCGTTGCTCTTGGCGTGCTGGTTGATCGCCCGCGTCAACGCCGTCCGGAATCCCGTCGCGTGCGTCCCGCCGTCCGGGTTCGGAATCGAATTGGCAAAGCACAGGACCTGGTCGCTGTAGCTCCCGGTGTACTGAAGCACGCACTCCACCAGCACTTCGTCCCGGTTGCTGAACAGCACGATCGGTTTCGCATGAAGACTGTCCTTGTTCCGGGCGAGCTGCTTCACGAACTCGACGATCCCCTCCTTGTAGAAGAACCGCTCGGACTTGTTCTCCTCCCGCTCGTCGGTCAGGACGATCTCCACCCCGGGGTTCAGGAAGGACAGCTCGCGCAGCCGGTTGGCCAGCAGCTCGAACTTGAATTCCGTCGTCAGCGTGAAGATCTCCGCGTCCGGCTTGAAGGTGATCAGCGTGCCCGTGGACCGCGAATTGCCAATGACCGTCAGTTTGGCCGTCGTCTTCCCCTGCGCGAAGGCCATGTGGTACACCTTGCCGTCGCGCGACACCTCGACCTTGAACCATTCCGACAGGGCATTGACGCACTTCGCGCCCACCCCGTGAAGACCGCCGGAATACTTGTACGCCCCCTGACCAAACTTCCCCCCCGCGTGCAGGTTGGTCAGCACCAGTTCCACCGCCGGAATCCCCCACTTGGGATGGATGTCCACCGGAATCCCCCGCCCGTCATCCCGCACCGACGCCGAACCGTCCACATGCAGGGTGACGTCGATGCGCCCGCAATGCCCCGCCAGATGCTCGTCGATCGAGTTGTCCAGAACCTCGAACACGCAATGGTGCAACCCCCGCTCGTCCGGATCCCCGATGTACATCCCCGGGCGCTTCCGCACCGCCTCCAACCCCTCGAGCTTGTCGATCTTGGAGGAATCATACTGCCCCACGTCGGCGTGGGTGGACATCGCACTGGAAACGGGCAATTCGCTGTTGTCGGACATGGTGCCAGCCCTGCGTCGGCGCGGTCCCCGCCCGCGCGACCGAGGAAATCAGAGGCTACCCGACGGCGACAGCGAAACAACGCCGAATTTCCGGGCCGGCCACAGTGCGATGCATCCCGGAGTTGCGGCTGAGGAGGCCGCGAATCGGAGGGACGAGCTCCGCGAGTCCTCGACCCAACGCTCCACACCGTTGCGACCTCGTGGAACGCAACCCCCCGATGCCACGCGCCGCGATGCTCGCACCTCCCCCCACAATTCCGCGTCGCACGGCCATCCTCCCGCCCCCGGAGCTTGGCGGCCCTCCCGGGGAGTGCTAGACCTCACTCCATGTCGATCTCCCGACCCGGCGTCCCGAGCCTCGCCGCCCTTGCCCTCCCCTTCCTGCTCCTCGCCGGAGTCCCCACCCACGCCGCCGAACCCGACCCGGACCTCGACCTCGCCCGCCGCCTCAACGCCGCCTTCGTCCGCGTCGCCGAAACCGTCTCCCCCGCCGTAGTCGTCATCAACGTCCAGTCCAAGCGATCCGCCTCCTCCAACCTCGAAGGCGACGGCTTGTTCCGTTTCCTCCCCGAGGAACTCCGCGAACGCCTGGAACAGGAACGCCGCCGCCGCCCCCCCGAGGAGGATCAGGGCTCCGGCGTCATCCTGCGCGACGACGGCTTCATCCTCACCAACGGCCATGTCGTCCAGGACGCCGAACGGATCCAGGTCCGCCTTCGGGACGGACGCCGCTTCCCCGCCGAAGTCCGCGGCATCGATTCCGAATCCGACCTCGCCGTCATCAAGGTCGAGGCCGCCAACCTCCCCGTCGCCCGCCTCGGCCGCTCCTCCGAGGTCCGCGTCGGCGAGTTCGCCATCGCCATCGGCGCCCCCTTCGGCCACGACTACTCGGTCACCTTCGGCCATGTCAGCGCCAAGGGCCGCCGCGTGGCCGCCGACATGGTCATGATGGACCAGGACTTCATCCAGACCGACGCCAGCATCAACCCCGGCAACAGCGGCGGCCCCCTCGTCAACATCGAAGGCCAGGTCATCGGCATCAACAGCATGATCCGCGGCCTTAATACCGGCATCGGCTTCGCCGTCCCCATCGACCTCGCCCGCGAAGTCGCCGAACGCCTCATCGAAACCGGCCGCTTCACCCGCTCCTGGCTCGGCATCAGCATCGCCAACCTCCGCACCGCACCCGAATCCCGGCCCCCGGACGTCCCCGTCGAGGACGGCGTCGTCGTCCTCGACATCCTCCGCCAGGGCCCCTCCTGGGGCTCCGACCTCGAAGCCCAGGACGTCATCGTCTCCATCGAAGGCGAACCGGTCCGCAATGATGTCGAACTCAAACGCCAGGTCAGTCGCCGCCCCCCCGGCCAGCCCATCCGCGTCGAAGTCTATCGGGGCGACAGGAAACTGCCCCTCACTGTCACCCCGGGCGAACTCCCCTCCGACCGCCTCACCGTCGCCCGCCGTCCCGCCCCCGCCTCCCCTCGCGCCCCCGAACCCGTCGCCGCTTTCGGCATCACCGTACTGCAACTCGACGCCTCCAACGCCGACCGTGTCGGCCTCGCCCCGGGCGAAGGCGTGCTCGTGGTCTCCGTGGACGCCGACAGCCCCGCCGCCCGCCGGCGCATCCGCGAAGGCGAGGTCATCACCAAGATCAACCGGCGCCCCGTGCGCAGCCTTTCCGAATTCGCCGAAGCCGTGCGCGATGCCGACCTGACCCGTGGCGTCAGCGTCACCCTCGTCAACGAAATCGGACGCCGCTTCGAAATCCTCCGCTCCACCGGGGACTAGCCGGCACCCCGTCGTTCGAGGCATTTTCCGGAGAGTACCAAGAGCGCCCGCGTCGGACCGGCTGCATGCATCCGCGACCGTACAAGCCGGATCGACGGTTCGATTTCGCCGGTGGCTGCGTGAATCTCGCGCCCTCGCGGTTCCTTTCGCGGCGACTCGGGCTGCCTCATTGCCGATTGCCGCCGGCGAGTCGGTGGGTTAGACAGCCCCGGCCATGCGGTTCATCGCGAGCGTCATCGACAAGCTCCAACGCCATCCCAAGCGGATCGTCTTCCCCGAAGGCACCGAACCGCGCGTCCTCCTCGCCGCCCGGCAGTTCCATTCGCTCCGCCTCGGTGTCCCAATCCTCCTCGGCGACCGCGGCCGCATCAAGGATCTCGCCGCCAGCCTCAACGTCTCGACCGAGGGCATCCGCATCATCGATCCGGAACGCGCCGACGATCTCCCCGCCTACGTCGCCCGCTACGAACGCCTGCGCCGCCTGAAAGGCATCGACGAACGCGAGGCCCGCGAAATCCTCCTCAAACCCAATTTCTTCGGAGCCATGATGGTCGCCATGCACGGCGCCGACGGCTTCGTCTCGGGCGCCAACGAAATCTCCGGAAGCGTCCTGCGCCCCCTCTTCCAGATCATCAAGGTCGCCCCCCTGGCCACCACCGCCTCGAGTTGCCTCATCATCGAGGTCCCCGATTCCCGCTTCGGCGAAAATGGCGTCATGTTCCTCGCCGACTGCGGTGTCATCCCCGATCCCACCGTCGAGCAACTCGCCGAGATCGCCATCTCCACCGCCCGCCTCGCCCGCCAGCTCCTCGGCAAGCCCCCGCGCGTGGCCATGCTCTCCTTCTCCACCCGCGGCAGCTCGCGCCATCCCTCCGCCGGCAAGGTCGCCGCCGCCTCCGCCCTCGCCCAGCAACGCGCCCGCGAAGAACGCCTCGACCTCGACCTCGATGGCGAACTCCAGGTCGATGCCGCCCTCATCCCCGAAATCGCCGCCCGTAAACTCCCCGAAAGCCGCGTCGCCGGCCGCGCCAACGTCCTCATCTTCCCCGATCTCAATTCGGGCAATATCGCCAGCAAAATGGTCCAGCATATCGCCCGGGGTAACGCCTACGGCCAGATCCTCCTCGGCCTCGACCGCCCCGCCGCCGATCTCTCCCGCGGTTCCAATGCCCACGATATCCTCGGCGTCGCCGCCGTCGTCGGCCTCCAGTCCATCGAGTACTCCAATCTTTACCCCGAAGCCGGTCAGACCCTCCCCGGCGATTCGCCCCAGCCGTAGCCCCCAAGCCGCCCCCGATGCCCAGTAACCGCGATACGCCGCGGGTGTTCGTCGCCGCCACCCGCATGAACGACGGCAAGACCACCACCTCCCTCGGACTCCTCTCCGCCCTCCAGCAGCACCACCCCCGCATCGGTTACATCAAACCCGTCGGACAACGCTTCGTCGCCGTCGAGGAACAGAAGATCGACGAGGACTCCGTCCTCATGCAGCAGGTCTATCAGATCCGGGCTCCCCTGGTGGACATGAGCCCCATCGCGGTCGAACCCGACTTCACCCGCCGTTACCTCGAATGCGCCAACAGCGATGCCCTCGTCCGTCGCATCGAAAAGGCCTTCGACCGCGTCGCCTGGGAAAAGGACTTCGTCCTCTGTGAAGGCACCGGTCACGCCGGCGTCGGGTCCGTCTTCGACCTCTCCAATGCCACGGTCGCCCGCATCCTCGGCGCCAAGGTCGTCGTCGTCACCCAGGGCGGCATCGGCCGGCCCATCGACGAACTGGCCCTCAACCAGGCCCTCTTCGAACGGGAGGGCGTCCAGATCATCGGCGTCATCCTCAACAAGGTTCTCCCCCAGAAAATCGAGCAGATCACCGACTTCGTACGCCGCGGCCTCAAACGCCGTGGCCTCCGCCTCCTCGGCGTCATCCCCCACCTTCCCCTCCTCTCCAGCCCGACCCTCGCCGCCATCCGCGAAGATCTCGACGCCGATGTCCTCAATTCCCACGCCCATATCGACAACATCGTCGAACGGGTCGTGGTCGGCGCCATGAGCGTTCACCACGCCATGCACCACCTCACCCCAGGCGCCCTCGTCATCACCCCAGGCGACCGCGAAGACATCCTCCTTGCCGCAGGGGCCTCCCTCAATCGCTCCAACGGCGCCGGCAACCTCTCCGGAATCATCCTCACCGACAACATCCGCCCCTCCGCCGCCGTCACTCGCATCGTCCGCGAAATGCCCTTCCCAGTCCTCCTCGCCGAGGGCGACAGCTACCAGGTCGCCTCCCGCGTCCACGACCTCACCGTCAAGACACGTCCCGCGGACACCCGGAAAATCCAGATGATCCGCGACCTCGTCTGCCAGCACGTCGAAGTCGCCGCCATCCTCGACAGTCTCTGACCTCATGGCCTCGCTCCCCCTCAATCCCACCCTCGCCAACCTGCCCGTCTATCAACCGGGCCGCCCCATCGACGAGGTCGCCCGCGAACTCGGCCTGCCCCCCGCCGACATTGTCAAACTCGCCTCCAACGAGAATCCCCTCGGCCCCTCCCCCATGGCCCTCGCCGCCATGCAGCGGCTCCTGCCCCACCTCCACCTCTACCCCGACGGCAATGCCTTCCACCTCAAACAACGCCTCGCCCAACGCCTCGATCTCCAGCCCGAAAATCTCATCCTCGGCAACGGCTCCAACGAGGTCATCGAGTTCGTCGGCCATGCCCTCATGCGCCCCGGCGCGGAGGTCGTCGTCTCCCAGTACTGCTTTGCCATCTACCCCATCGTCGCCGCCATGATGGGCGCCCGCACGGTGGTCGTCCCGGCCCGCGACTACGGTCACGACCTCCCGGCCATGGCCCGCGCCATCTCCCCGGCCACCACCGTGGTGTTCGTCGCCAACCCCAACAACCCCACCGGCACCCTCGCCGCCCCCCAGGCCGTCCTCGATCTCGTCGAACAGGTTCCCCCCGCCACCCTCCTGGTCCTCGATGAAGCCTACCTCGAATTCCTCGACAACCCCCTCGACCTCCTCCCCCGAATCCGCCAACGCCAGGCCCCGAACCTCTTCCTGATGCGGACCTTCTCCAAGATCTACGGTCTCGCCGGCCTCCGCCTCGGCTACGGCATCGCTTCCCCCGATGTCATCGCCTCCCTCGAACGCGTCCGTCAGCCCTTCAATATCAACGCCCTCGCCCAAGCCGCCGCCCTCGCCGCCCTCGACGACGCCGATCACCTCGCCCACACCCGGGAAAACAATCGTCTCGGCCTCGAGACCCTCGAACGCGAACTCCGCGCCCTCGGCCTTGAAGTGGTCCCCAGCGCCGCCAATTTCGTCCTCGCCCGCGTTGGCGACGGCCAGCGCGTCTTCCTCGAACTCCAGCGCCGCGGCATCATCACCCGCCCCATGGCCGGCTACGGTCTTCCCGAGTTTCTCCGCGTCTCCGTCGGAACCCCGGACGAAAACTCCCGGTTCCTCGCCGCCCTCCGGGAAATCCTCCACTGATCTCCCCCGTCGCCCGAGTTCGCGCCCCCCAGCCCCCGGATTGATGGGTCTCTTGGGCCGGCTCCCGGCCCAAGCGCTGACACCCCCCATCCCCCATCCCGGCCACACACCGGCTCAACCGCCATCCTCCAGGCTCAGTCGCCCTTTCAAACCCGCCCACAATCGCCCCAGGCAAACCTCAGGAGTGTGCCCGGATGTGGAGACGGTCACCGTCGCCTCGCCGGATCGCGGCTCCTCAAACGGGTACTCCATCAACCCGCCCAACTCCCCCGCCGCAGCCCGACGATACAACCCCTTCGGATCCCTCCGAATGCACTCTTCGATGGGCGTGTCCACATACACCCACAGCAGCCGATCCCCCACCACCCGCCGCACCAGATCCCGCTGCCTCTCCTCCGGGGCCATCGTCGCCACCACCGTCAGGATCCCCTGCCCCGCTGCCAGCAACGCAACCTCCGCAATCCGACGGTGGTTCTCCTCCCGCCCCCCCGCCGAGAACCCCAGATCGCGACTCAACCCCGTCCGCACCTGATCCCCATCCAGCAGGAAAACGGACCGGTTCCTCCGCTCCAGGGCCTCGACCAAGAGCCGTGCCAGCGTCGTCTTCCCCGCCCCACACCGCCCAAACAACCAGATCACCTCGCTCACGCCCCCAACTCTGACCTGCCTCAATCCCCCTTCCCAATCCCAATTCACCTCGCCCATCCCCGCCCGGTGCATCCCCAAGTTGTCGGTACCGAGCCAGCGAACCGGAGGGACGAGCTCCGCGAGTCCTCAACCGCACCGCTCCACACCGGTGCGGCCTCGTGGAACTCGGCCCTCCGAAGCGCCGCTTGGCGGAGTTCGCACCTCTACCCACTGATCCCCGCCCCGATGGGTAAATATTAATGTACCTGACCATATGTTTTCACGAGTCAATTACTATGTACCTGCCTTTTTGTTTTCAAAGACAACCGCTTCTTGGGTGGTCAATGGTCAATGGTCAATTTATCATACCTGTCTTTTTATATTCACGTATTCACCCCCCGAATTGGGCTTGCCACCCGACTAGTGAATTGGTCTAGTTCGCGGGCTTAGGGGATTTAATGAGTTCCCCGGTTGTCGTACTATTAACCTGTCGCTTCAGCACCGCCCCATGATCCCCCACGCCACCCCTTCCACCCGCCTCGCCTCCTCGCTGCCCCGCTACGGACTTGCCGCAGGCGCCGCTCTGGCCGGCGCCGCCCTAACCGCCTCCGGCACCGTCATCTTCGTTTCCGGACCCTCCCTGACCTCGAACGTCGATCATCCGGAAATCGAATGGGACATCGATGGCGGCGGCACCGTCGATTTCACCTTCCGATTCACCTCCCTGGGCAACGATGTGGAACCGGTGGCCTACGGTGAGGTTCATGCCGACCGCGCCCACCCCGACAACGCCTGGGTCAAGTCCGCCGCCTCGGATGCCTACTCGGTCGAAGCCCTCTCCGCCGGATTTTCGGTGGGACCCGACCTCGCCTCCGACCGGTTTCAAAACAGTTCCGATGCCATCTTCCTCTTCTACGGAGAACCTTGGGCCGGTGGCGGAACCGGATTGTCCCTGGGAGAACAGTATGTCGGCTTCCGGTTCGATCTCTCGGGCCAGACCCACTACGGATGGGCTCGCATTTCGATGACCGGCGGAGGCCCTGATACCGCCAGCGTGACCCTCCACGACTGGGCCTATTCAAGCCTTCCCAACGCGGCGCTCCAAGTAGCCGCCGTTCCCGAACCCGCCGCCACTGCCACCGCCCTCGGCCTGCTTTCCCTGGGTGCCGCCGGCGTTGCCGCCTACCGGCGTCGTCGCGGGACACCCGCCACACCGTAGAGTCGCCACGGCCGACCCAATTCCATGCCGGTCCCACATCCGCCGAAGGTCCTCCTGATCGGCTGGGACGCTGCCGACTGGCGCCTCGCGCGCCCCCTGATCGATCGCGGTGAACTGCCCTCGCTGGCCGGCCTTATGGCGGCGGGCGTCCACGGCCACCTGCGCACGCTCCAGCCCATGCTGTCGCCGATGCTGTGGACGTCGATCGCCACCGGCAAACGGGCTTGGAAACACGGCATCCACGGCTTCTCCGAGCCCACCCCCGACGGTCAGGGCATCCGCCCCGTCTCGGTTCTTTCCCGCCGCGCCAAGGCCGTCTGGAACATCCTCAACCAGAACGGATACCGCTGTAACATCGCCGGCTGGTGGCCGAGTCACCCCGCCGAACCCGTCGCCGGGGCGATGATCTCCAATCGCTATCATCCCGCCACCGTGCCCCCCGGGGCCCCCTGGCCTGTCCCTGCGGGATCCGTCCATCCCGAACACCTCGCCGCCCGGTTGGCCGAACTCCGGATCCACCCGTCTGAACTCGAAGCCGCCCATCTCCTCCCCTTCATCCCCCGCGCCGCCGAAATCGACCAGTCCACTGACACCCGCCTGATCGGCCTCGCCCATATCCTGGCCGATGCCGTCAACGTCCACGCCGCCGCCACCGCCCTGGTCGAGAACGAACCCGCCGACTTCATGGCGGTGTACTACGACGCCCTCGATCACTTCGGGCATGCCTTCATGCGGTTCCACCCGCCCCGTCTGCCCTGGGTCGATCCCCGTGACTTCGCCCTCTTCTCAGGCGTCATCGAGGCCGCCTACAAGTTCCACGACATGCTCCTCGGGCGCTGGCTCGATCTGGTCGGGCCCGACTGTGCCGTCCTTCTGCTGTCGGACCACGGCTTCCACCCGGACCACCAGCGGCGCCCTTCCCTGCCAATCGATGCCGGCGGTCCCGCGGCCGAACACGGCCAACACGGGATCTTCGTCCTCCGAGCCCAAGGAGTCGCCCCGGGACGACGCCTCGCCGGGGCCACTCTCCTCGACATCGCCCCCACGCTGCTTCACCTCTTCGATCTGCCCGCGGGACGGGACATGGACGGGCGCGTGCTGGCCGAAATCTTCACCGACCCCTGCCAACCGCTTTACGTGGACTCCTGGGAAACCCTTCAGGGCCCGCACCCCGACGGTTCCCATCCACCGGAAACGCTTTGGGATGGCGCCGGCGATGAAGCCGCCCTGCGCCAGTTGGCAGCCCTCGGCTACCTCGATCCACCCACCTGCGATCCCGGAGCGGCCCGCGCCGCACAGGACGAACTCGATTTCAATCTCGCGCTCGCCTGCCTCGACGGCGGTCGCCCGGCCGATGCGCTGCCTCGCTTCCAGTCGCTCTGGGACCGGCACCCAACCCACCCCCGCTTCGGCCTCGGTGTCGTGCGTTGCCATCTCGCCCTCGAACACCCTTCCGAAGCCCGCCTCGCCTTCGAGCTCGTCCGCCAACGCAAACACCGCGACGCCAGCCAGGCCGCCTCGGAGCTCGCCGCCCAACCCGGACCACCCACCGCGCCAACCGAACTCGAAACCCAGCTCCGCGCCCGCCTCCACGCCCGCGCCCACACCCACACCACCAATCTCCTTCGCATCGAAGCCCTCCTCCTCCGCGCCGAAGGCCGCTTCCGCGAAGCCCTCGACCTCCTCAGCCATCCCGAGGCCCGCGGCTCCTCCCCGGGACCCGCCTACCACCTCCTCCATGCCGAACTCCTCCTCGACCTCAAGGACTTCGGTCCCGCCGAACTCGAGTTCCGCAAAACCTCGGAACTCGACCCCCTCCACGCCGAAGCCCGTCTCGGACTCGCCCGCTGCTGCCTGTCCCGGCGCCGCATCCTCGAAGCCGCCGCCTTCGCCCTCGAAGCCACCGAACTCCGCCCCCATTTCCCCGCCGCCCACTACGTCCTCGGTGTCGCCCTCCATCGCCTCGGCCGCCTCGACTACGCCGAGAAGGCGTTGCGCATGACCCTCGCGCAGAATCCCCACCACGCCGACGCCCATCGCCGCCTCGCCCATCTCTACGGTCACCGCCTTCGCCACCCCGACCTGGCCCGGCACCATCTCGCCGCCGCCGCAGCCGCCCGCCGCCATCTCCGCCGCACCCGCGCTCGTCACGGCCTTCCCTCCGCCCAATCCACCTCCACCCCGGAACCCAACCCGACCCCTTCCACAGCCTCCCCGGCAATCCTCCTTTCCCGCCCCGCCCCCAAGGGCCGCTTCCGTGATACCCGCCTCGACCAGATCGTCACCGTGGTCAGCGGACTCCCCCGCGCCGGTACTTCGCTGGTCATGCAAATGCTCAACGCCGGAGGATTGCCGCCGCTCACCGATGGCACGCGGCAGGCCGACGACAGCAATCCCCGCGGTTACCTCGAATTCGAGCGCACCCGCGACCTCGCCCGCGACGCCTCCTGGATTCACCAGGCCCGCGGCCGCGCCGTGAAGATCGTCGCCCCGCTCCTCACGTCCCTCCCCGCCAGCCAGCAGTACCGCGTCCTCTTCATCGAACGCGATCTGGACGAAATCCTCGACTCCCAGGCCGCCATGCTCCGGCGCCAGAATCTCCCGCCCGCCGCCGATCCCGACGCCATCCGCTTTTCCTACCTCCGTCTGCTGGCGCAGGTCACCGCCTGGATGGAACATCGCCGCGACATGGACACGCTGTTCCTCCGCCACTCGGACCTCCTCCGGAACCCCGCCGGAGAGGTGGACCGAATCCGCTCCTTCCTCGGCGCCCACCTGGATGCCGGCCGCATGATCGCCGCCATCGATCCCGCCCTTCACCGTTCCCGCGGCAACGTCCATGGAACTCCGTGAGTTCGCCGAGCGGGTCCTCTTCGCCACCTCGCTCGAGGAAAAACTCGCCACTCCGGGCCATCTGACCGACGCCAACCCCGGCCCTGCCCTCGTCACCCCCGAAACCCCAGGACGCCCGCCACACCTCCGGTTCAAGGCCGCCCGCTCCGGTTCAACGGAATTCCCAACCCTCCGCGGCCTCGATCAGGAACGCGAACGCGGCCGGCTCCTCCACTTCTTCGCCAACCATGAGCTCCTCGCGACCGAACTCATGGCCCTGGTCCTCCTCAAGTTCCCCAATGCCCCCACGGACTTCCGCCGCGGCGTCCTCCGCACCCTCCGCGACGAACAGGCCCACACCCGCCTGTACCTCGAACGGATGCAGTCCTGCGGCATCGCCTTCGGCGAACTCCCCGTCAGCGGCCAGTTCTGGCGCGCCGTCGCCCCCATGGAAACCCCCATGGACTACGTCGCCGGTCTCAGCCTCACCTTCGAGCAGGCCAACCTCGACTACTGCCGACACTTCGCCGCCGGCTTCGCCACCATCGGCGATGCCGTCACCGCCCGCCTCCTCGACGGCATATATCGCGACGAAATCGGCCACGTCGCCTACGGCCTGAAATGGTTCCGCCGCTGGAAGGACGCCCGCCTCTCCGATTGGGAAGCCTTCTGCCGTCAGCTCCGATTCCCCCTCTCCCCCCAGCGCGCCAAAGGCATCGCCTTCAACCCCGAAGGCCGACGCGCCGCCGGCCTCGACGACGCCTTCGTCGCCGAACTCCGCGTCTTCGCCCAATCCAAGGGCCGCACCCCAACCGTCTTCGTCTTCCATCCCTTCGCCGAAGCCCGCATCGCCCGCGGCCTCGCCTATACCCCGCCGCGCCACCAGCGCCTGCTCGCCCAGGACCTCGCCCCCCTGCCGATGTTCCTCGCCCAACGCGATGACGTCGTCCTCGTCCCCCAACGACCCGCCACCCCGTTCCTCGCCGGACTTCAGGACGCCGGATTCGCCCTGCCCGAATTCGTCGAAATCGGCCCCGAAGGCATCCCCCCCCACAGCCCCCTCGCCACCCGCAAGCTCGGCCGGCTCCGGCCCTGGGCCTGGAGCCCGGAATCCCTCGACCTCCTCGCCCCTCTCCTCCCCCGCCTAACCGTCGAACCCCGCACCGCCGCACAGTGCTTCCCCGACGGCCTCGCCCGTCTCTACGGCAAGACGTGGAGTTGCCGGTTCCTCCACTCGCTCCTCCCGCGCTGGCCCGGCACCCCCTGGCTCTGCCCGGAATCCGACATCGGCACCCCCGTCGCCACCCTCGACCAGGCCCTCGCCGCCATCCACTCCATCCGCGCCCGCGGCCACCACCCGGTCCTCGTGAAGGAAGACCTCGGCACCGCCGGCGGCAACGCCCTGCGCCTCTTCGAGCCCGCCCTTCTCCCCGCCCATCGACGCTGGATGGAACGTACCCTCGAAGACGGTCGCACATTGGTCGTGGAACCCTGGCTCGACCGCCTTGCCGACTTCTCGATCCAGCTCGAAATGGGCCCCCGGGAACTCCGCCTCATCGGCTACACCGCCCTCCTCAACGATCCCCGGGGCCAGTTCGTCGCCAATCAGGCCTGCCCCGGCTGGCACCGCCGCCCCCCGGCCTCCGCCACCGCCTGGCTGCGGGATCCCATCGACCTCGTCACCCGGCTCCCCGACTGGTACCGCGAAGTCTTCTCCGCCCTCGAACCCGAACTCCGCGCCCTCCAGTACCTCGGCCCCATCGGCATCGACGCCTTCGTCTATCGCCACCCCGACGGCCGGCCCCGCCTCAAACCCATCGTCGAGATCAACCCCAGGTTCACCATGGGCCGCCTCACCCTAGCCCTCATGGACCATGTCCACCCCGGCCGACGCGCCCTGTTCAAGCTGGTCCGCCGAACCGCCCCGCGCCGCCCCGACCCCGTCTCCTCCACCCATCCCTCCGATCCCCTCCCCGACCTTGGCCCCGACGAAGACTGGCCCTCCTACGCACGCGCCCTGCGGGAACGCTTTCCCCTGCACCTTGAACCGCACCCCACTGCCCGCATTCGGGAAGGCGTCCTCTTCCTCACCGACCCCGCCCGGGCCCAGGTCTGCCTCGCCGCCCTCCACATCGCCCCCTAGAGCAACGGGGTCAAATCACTCCATTTACATTTCACCCCACCTTCCCTCTCGCGCCTTCGGATAAGCCCGCCCTTCCCGGGATCCCGCCTCAACACGCCAACCGTCCTCACCCGGCCACCGGAACAGGCCAGCGAAACGTCGAGGTCAATGGCACCCGCCGCCCGGTCGCCTGCGACTCGCGCGTTGCCGTGATGATCTCCAGGACATGCAGCGCATGCTCCGGAGTGGTCAGCAGTTCCCGCCCGGTCGCCAGACATTCCGCCGCCAGCACCGCCCCCAGCTGCCAGACGTACCGTCCGGCATCCGTGACATGCCGCTCGATCCGCGGCGACGCATGGGTGGCCAGATCAACCCCCAGCGGAGCCCAGTCGTACCCGACCATGCCCATGAACCCCTCCGACCCCACCAGCGTGATGGTGTGCCGCTGTTCGCCCGCCCCGTCGTGGCCGTGCGGGTTGAAGTAATTGAACCCCGATTGCACGTGGGAAATCACCCCGCTCCCATGATCCATCAGCACCATCGCGTTGTCCTCCTCGGTCACCCGGATCCGTCCGCGCCCCGAGATCTCCCGCTCCGGAGTCACCACGCTCACCATCGCGCTCACGCTCCGCGCGGGACCCAGCAACCCGGTGATCGAGGTGAGGTTGTACACCGCCAGATCGGGCAGACTGCCGCCCCCGACCTCATAAAAGAAGGGCGACCAGTTCGGTCCCTCATGGCCGTAATGCGCGTGCGCCGCCGCCACCCGCCCAAGCGCCCCGGCGGCCAGCTGCCGCGCCATGAACGCGAACTGCGGGCTCTCCACCGTGATCGGCGCCCCCCATAACCGCAACCCGCGCGACGTCGCCTCGCGCAGCAACTCACGCCCGGTCGCCAGCGAATTGGCGATCGGCTTCTCGCTCCACACATGACGTCCCGCCTCCAGAGCCTGCCTGTTCAAACGCTCGTGCTCCTGCATGTCCGTCAGGTTCACCAGCAACTCAAACGATTCCCCCGCCAGCATCGCTTCGATGTTCCCATGGACCTGCCGCACCCCGTGCCGCGCCGCCTGCTCCCGCGCCCTCTCCACCCGGATGTCACACAGGCTCACCACCTCCACCAGCGGACTCCGCGTCAAGGTCGGCAGGTACGAATGGGACACACTCCCGCACCCGATGATTCCCGTCCGGATCCGGCGCGGCACCGCATCCGCTCCCAACCCCGGGCCCATCCCGGCCGACAAGGCCGCACCCGCCAGCAGTGTGGTCCGGGCAAATCCACGCCGCGACACCTCAGTGGAAGTCGTCTTCATAATCAGGTTCTTCGCATTGCCACTGGCACCCGGTACCCGCCAACCGCCAATCCCCAATCCCCATCCGCGGTTCGCGATTCACCGTCTCTCGGTGCGTGTGGAATGCCCGCATCCTCCCGGTGCCCCCTGAAACCCGCAAGCCCTTCCCCGTGCCCCTGCACCGCCACGGCGCATCTCAGCAATACGGTCGCCTTTGACGACGGGACAGGAAGGCAACTGCTAGGTCTGCAAATCGTTGATAGAAAGTAATCTGCGCAAACGTTACTTGGAGGGCTTTCGGATCTCAAGCCATCCCACGTTGGAACTCGTACCCAGCCCGAAGGGCGGTACCCGTCCTCGTCCTCGAACCGGCAGGGCGATTGACAAGGTCAGGCGGGCAACGGACTTATATTAATAAGCCAGACAATTTAAAATTGAATTGTTGTTTAGTAAGACAGACAATTTGAATTGACACTGATCTTCATCGCGCATTCCATGTCCCATGCTTTCGCGCATCCGCACACTTCTGAACCTGAACCACCTTGGCACCCTTCCCGCCCCCATCACCGCATGAGAACCCCACGCATCAAGGCCGATCCCTCCCTCCCCGCGACGTACCACTGCATGTCCCGCGTCGCCGGCCGCCTCCCTCTCCTCGACGATTCCGCCAAGCACAAACTCCTCGACATCCTCCATCACCTCGCCCGGTTCTGTGACATCGACGTCATCACCTTCTGCATGATGTCCAACCACTTCCATCTCCTCATCCGCGTTCCTCCAAAGCCCCTCCCGGACTCCATCCCGGACGACGTCATCCTCGCCAAACTCGAGGACTTCTACGGGCCCAAGGCA
>JAHCBA010000060.1 GCA_019634625.1 Verrucomicrobiia bacterium | reverse complement strand
CAGTGTCCTGGTGGAGGACTGTCCCAGCACCCTCCGCGCCATCGCCGCCTACATCGACCTCAATCCCGTCCGCGCCGGACTGGTCAACGATCCCAAGGACTACCGCTTCTGCGGCTACGCCGCCGCCCTCACCGGCGACAAGGTCATCCGCCGCGGAATCATGGGGTTTCTGGGTGCAACCGACTGGAGCGCGGCGTCAGCAGAATATCGCCTGGCGCTTTACGTGATTGGCGGGACGTCAGGGCGGAGCGACAAGCGGGTGCTGGACCCGGAGGCGATCCGGGCGGAACTGGCGCGGGGCGGTCAACTGCCGCTGGGCCAGATCCTGCGGTTGCGGATCCGGCACATGACCGACGGGGTGTTCCTGGGATCGAAGGAGTTCGTGGACCGGATGTGGGAACAGCACCGGGACAAATTCGGCAGGCGGCGCAGGAACGGCGCACGCAACATTCGAGGCGCTCCGATCCCGGGGTTGACTGTGCTGCGCGATCTGCGGGTCGATGCGGTGGGGTAAGGCTCCGCGTCTGGGGCGCAAAGACCCGTGGTATGGATCCAGAGAAGGGATGCGCGGGGCACGCAAGTCCGGCGTCCAGCGGATCAGAGCGTGTACGTGGCGACCACTTCGATCTCGACCGCGGCGCCGCGCGGCAATGCCGCCACCTGGAGGGTCGAACGGGCCGGGTAATCCCCGGTGAAATAGCGGCCGTACACCTCGTTCATGGCGGCGAAATCAGCCAGGTCTGTGAGAAACACGGTGCATTTCACCACATGGCCGAAGCTCAGGCCCTGATCGTCAAGGATCAGCTTGATGTTTTCGAGCACCCGCTCGGTCTGGGCCCGAATGCCGCCCTCGACCAATTGGCCGGTGGCCGGATCCAGCGGGATCTGGCCGGAACAAAAGAGAAGGTCGCCGGCGCGCACAGCGTGGTGATACGGCCCCACAGGGGCGGCGGCGCGGGCGGGTCGAATGATCTGCTTCATAAGAGGCCTACTTCTTCTCCTCGTACCAGGCCATCTGGATGTTCTCCAGGATCTTCTCGTTCGAGGCATCGGGCGCATCCTCGAATCCTTCCAATTCCAGCACCATCCGGTGGAGCTTCGGGAAACTCAGCTTCAACGGGTCCAGATCCGGGAACTTGTCGATTAGGGCCCAGGCGATTTCCTCGTGGTCCTTCCAGGTCAGTTTCATGGCGGCTTGCAGATGAATCAGGACTCCGCCGGACTACTGTCCGCGACGGATCTGTCGGCGGGTGCGTCGGTCCGGATTGGGATCGAGCGTGGGAGCATTGGTGCTGCCGGGCTGGATGCCGAGGCGTTCGGCCATCTCGGCCTCCTTCTTCTGGAAATCCCGGACGGCGGCCGCAGCGTTGGGCAGCGACCGGCCTTCGAGTTCGGCGAGCTCGGAGGCCTGTTGCGGGGTCTGGAGGATGGTCGGGCGAATCAGCACGATGAGTTCGGTGCGCTGTTGAAAGTTGTTCTTGCTCCGGAAGGCCCAGCCGAGAATCGGGATGTCCTTCAACCATGGCACGCCGCTCACGCCCTCGGTGCTGCGGTCGGTAATGAATCCGCCCAAGATCACTGGCTCACGGTCGCGCACGGAAAGCACCGCCGCGGCGCTTCGCGTCCGGATGGTCGGGATCTGGTCGTTCCCAATCTGGGTGGGCGGCCCGAGCTGGTCGATGGTCTGGGTGACCTCGAGGGTCACCAGTCCGTCGGGTGTGATGTAGGGCACCACATCGAGTTTGGTGGTGACCTTCTTCTCCTGGTAGGTCGTGTACGGCGCAAAGGAACCGCCGCCGATGCCGCCCCCGTAGTAAGGCGAGGAACTCTGGGGGTACGGGACGGTGTCACCGATCTCGAACGTGGCCTGCTGGGCGTGCGTGGTCTGGATCCGCGGACGGGCCAGCACCTTGGCATTGGAATCGGTCGCCAGCGCCGTCACCGCCAGGGCAAAGTCGTCCTTGTACTGCCCGAAATAGCTGAAGCCGCTCGGGAACATCGACCCGAACAGGTTCGTCGCGATGCTGGCGTTGTTGATCGAGCCACCCGCCGTGCTCCAGCCTCCGAACTGTTGGGGTTGCTGCACCATGCTGACCCCGAAGTCCCGGCCCTTCTCGAGTCCAACTTCGAGGATGATCGACTCGATCAACACCTGGGCCAGCAGCGTGTCGATCTTGGCCACGATGTTGGTCAGCATTTTGAAGTCCTCCCGGCCGGCATAGACGATCAGCGAATTGGCCCGGAGGTTGGGGATGATCCGCGCATCGGCCAGCAGACTGTACTGCGCCCCGCCGCCGCCCACGGCCGCGCTGCTCGCCTGCCGGAGCCGGTCGGCGAAGGAGGTCCGAGCCGCTCCCGGCGAGGTCATCGCCGCCCCGGTCCGAGCCGCGCCAGTCAGCGCCTGCTGGGGCGTCACCCCGCCGACCCCAGCACCACCGACCGGCGTGCCGGTGGCACCGGAACGGAATCCGCTCGCCCGTGCAGCAGCCCCGCCACCGGAGGCCGCGCCGGTGACCACGCTATTGAGGGTCTCATAGATTTCCTCGACGCGGCCGTAGCGGATCGGGATGACCTCGAGCTTGTAGTCCAGCTCGGGCGTGACATCGAGTTCCTCGATCAGCTCCGCCATCCGTTTCACGTTGGCGGCCATGTCGCGGAGGATGAAGAAGTTCTGGTCGTCGAAGACGAGCACCGGATTCTGGATCTTGCCCGAGGCGAACTGCTGCACCGCCTGGGCGATATCGCCGGGTTTGATCTCCGATACCCGGATCATCTTGGTCGTGAACTGACCCAGTTCCGAAAAGGCCTCGTGGGGAAGATCGCTCGCCAGCGCCCCTTCCTGGACCGCCTGCTGGCTGGGGACGACCTTCACGAACTTCTCGCCCACCGGGATCACCGAGATCGCGTTCAGCGCCAGCACGGCGTTCATGGCCTCGATGGCCTCCTCCCGGGTCAGGTCCTCGAACCGCAGGTTGATCGGTCCGCCCGCCAGTTGGGGGGGCCGCAGGAGCACCCGGCGCACCAGGGCGGCGTACAGATCCAGTGCGCTCTCGAGGGGCGCGTTGGGCAGGTTCAGCGTGACCAGATCATCGTCGGCGAGCTGCGCCGCCTCCTCCGGGGTCATGCTCGGCTCTCCGCCCGGTTCCACCGCCGCCCCAGGCGTTCCAGGGGCGCCGGGCGCCCCGGGCACTCCAACCCCCGGCTGGCCCGGTGGCCGGCCTGGACTGGGTGCGGCCGGAGCCACCGGTCGAATCTGCACTGGTGTCTGCCGGATGGGCGGCGGGGTTTGGGCGCTCGAGGGAACGACGCCCGCCAGGATTGCCGCCAGCGTCAGCCAGGGGGCAATCCCGAGACGCCTCGGGTCGGTTCGATCAGGGGAGTTCATCGCTGGCAGCGCCCGTAGGGGGGCGGGAGACGGAAAACGTTCATCGCTTCAGGATCCACTGGGCAAATTGGTGCGCCCCACGGTTCGAACCGGCGAGGGGATGGTGTTGGTACGGGGATGGGGTGACCCTGGCGCCGCATTCGCAGCGGTCGCGCCCGGAGGATTCGCCGCGGGCACCCCGGTTGCGGCAGGGGACGGGGTGGCCGTGACAGGGCCTGTGGCCGAGGCCTTTTGAACACTGGCCACCAGGCGGATGGTGCCGACCAGGTTGGTGTTCCCCTGGGACCGCGCATCAAACGATCCCGGGGCAAGGGTTAGATCCTTCACCCGGATGGTCGAACTGCTGCTTCCCACCCGGTACAGGAACTCGACAAACTGGGCTTCGGTGCCCGTCACCTGGGTCATGGTCAGGGCAATCGCCTCGAAGAAGGCGTTGGTGGTCCCCCCGCGCTCCGGCTGCACGTCGCTCCATCGCGGCACCATCAGGCCGACCTCGCGGGCCAGGCGCTCCATCTCGCTGCGAAACTGGATCCGTTCCTCCCCCACCGGCAGCGCCGAACCGCTGGCCTGGAGCTTGGCCAGCATGGCCTCGTACACCGGGCGGCGCGCGATCTCGCGCTGGTACATCTCACCCTTGGTCGCCGTGTCCTCCATGCGCTCGGTGATCTCCCGGAAATCGCCAAACCGCGGCCAGACCAGCCAGTAGTTCAGCACCACGAAGGCGATTGCCGCAATGCCGACCACGAGGCGGCGCTCGGACGGCGTCAGGTTGAGGCGGTCGAAAAAGCGCAACATCCGGTCAGATCTCCTGCCGCTGCAGCCGGCAATGAAAACTCCATTGAATCTGCTGCTGGCCCCGCACCGAACGGACCACGGTGGGCCGCAGTTGAACTTCGCTGAACAGATTGGTGTTCCCCACCACCTTGCGCCGCAGCGCCGCCCAGAACTCGGTGATGCGCGGCTCCTGATCCACCGGGGCATTCCCGCTGATCACCACCGATTGCCCTCCCGAAAACGCCAGGCTCTCCAGTGCCAGTTCCTCCGGCATCGACTCGACGGTGGCCAGCCAGCAGTCCAGCGCGGCAAACCGGAGATTGACCGTCTCCTGCAGCACCTGCGCCTGCGCCCGGATCCGGAGCGTGTTGGTGAACCCGGCACTCACCGACGCCACCTCCTGCGCCAGTTTTTCGTAGCGGAACTTCTGCACCTCGACGGCCCCGAAATAAAGCAGCACCGCCACCAGGTACGCCCCGAACACCGCGCCCAGACCCCCCATCCACAACCGGTCGGTCTGCTGCTGCCGGTACCGGGCCGCAAATTCGGACGGCAACAGGTTCCCCTGCCCCTGGCCCTTCGCCGCCCGTCCCGCACAGAAACCCGCCAGCACCGCGTCCCCCGGCGAGGGAATCCCATGCACCGTCATCCCCAACGCCCGCTCGATGGGCTCCCGCCACTCGCCCAGCGTCCCCTCGTCCGCGACCAGGTGCGCCTCCCGAAACGGACCCGCCCAGCCCTCGAGTTCGCCCGCCCAGGCCAGCCGATGCAATTCCTCCGACACCTGCTTCGCCCACCGGTCGTCGTCCGTGAAGTTCACCCGGTTCAGCACCCGCAACGCCCCCTCGGCCACCCACCCCGCCAGACACACCGGCCGTTCCCCCAGGCGAAACAGAAACACATAGGCTCCGTCCCGCGGAAATGTCGTCCGCGCCAGCAGGGTCAGAAGCGGTGTCTCGATCCGGTCCACCAGGAATCCCCGCCCCTCAAGCCGGCTGAGCAGGGATTCCACGCCGTCCCGCTCGGCCACCAGCAACAGCACCGGCAGCCCGGCGGGTCCCCGCTGCGGCAGCACCTCGTGACTCCACACCACCTGCCCGACCGGCATCGGCGACAGCTTCTCGATCTGCAGTTCGAGCATCGCCGGCACCTCGGCCGGGTCGTCGGTCGGCAGATGCACCAGTTGCACGAACACCGGCGACTCGTGCAGCCACGCGATGTTCAGCCGCGGCCGGATCAACTGGCTCCAACCCTTGCCCACGGCCCGCGCCGGCAGCGGCTGGTCCACCGCCTGTTCGAAGCTCCCCGCCGGTCGCGCCTCCGAACCGGCGAAGCTCCACCACCGGGTCCGCCCGGCCAGGTCCACCAGGACATTGCAGCCATGGATGCGGGATTTGCGTGGGGCTCGGGCCATGTCGGATTCCTTCGGGCGTTCAAACGCGGCTGTCGTCCATCAGCGCCCCCAGATGCTCCTCGGTCTGCGTCACCCGCAACACCTCTTCGATGGTGGTCTGACCCGCCCGGACCTTGTTCCAGCCGTCGGTCCGCAGCGTGCGCATCCCGGCCTCGATGGCCTTCTGCGCAATGGTCGAGGCCGGCGAACGATTCATGATCAGGGGCCGCACCGCCTCACTCACCACCAGCAACTCGTAGATCCCCATCCGACCCTGGTACCCCAGGTCGCGGCACTCCTCGCAACCGGCCCCCTTCCAGAACCGCGCGGTGCCGATCTCCGCCTCGGGAAAGCCGATCCTCCGCAGATACCCCGGGTCCACCTGCTGCTCCACCTTGCAGTGCCGGCAGATGGTACGCACCAGCCGTTGCGCCAGCACCGCCTCGACCGACGACGCCACCAGGAACGGCTCGATGCCCATGTCGATCAATCGCGTGAAGGCGCTCGGGGCGTCGTTGGTGTGGAGCGTGCTGAACACCAGATGCCCCGTCAGCGCCGCCCGGATCGCAATCTCGGCGGTCTCGAGATCCCGGATCTCGCCCACCATCACCACGTTCGGGTCCTGTCGCAGGATGTGCCGGAGGCCCATGGCGAAGGTGAGCCCGATCTCCGGCCGCACCGCGATCTGATTGATCCCCTTCAACTCGTACTCCACGGGCTCCTCGATCGTGATGATCCGCTTGTGCACCGAGTTGATGCTGCTCAGGAAGGCGTACAGCGAAGTGGACTTGCCGGAACCGGTCGGGCCCGTCACCAGCACGATCCCGTGCGGCTTGATGATCAACTCCCGCAACGCCGACTCGTCGGCCGGCGCGTACCCCAGCTTCTCCAGCGTCAGGAAGATCTTCCCCCGGGTCAGCAACCGCAGCGACACGCTCTCCCCCCAGACCGTCGGCACCGTGGACACCCGGATGTCCAGTTCCTCGCCCTTGATCCGGACATTGATCCGACCGTCCTGCGGCAGCCGCTTCTCGGAGATGTTCATCCCGCTCATCACCTTGATGCGCGAGATCAGCGCCGCCTGAAACCGCTTCAACTGCGGCGGCATCGGTGTCTGGTGCAGAATCCCGTCGATCCGATACCGGATCCGCAACTCGTCCTCCGCCGGCTCGAAATGAATGTCCGTCGCCCGGTCCTTGTACGCCTCCCAGATGATCTGGTTGACGAACTTGATGACGCTGGCGTCCTGGTCGCCCTCGGTGATCTCGCGGTCGCCGCTGACATCGAGGTCGATGGCCTCGTCCTCGGCCATCCCATCAAGCGTCTCGGCGCCCACCCCGTAGTACCGTTTGAGGGCCTTCTCGATCTCCGCCCGCGGCGCCAGCCCCAGTTCCACCGGGCAACGCGCATCGAACTGCACCGCGTTGAGCATCGCCGCATCGAACGGATCGCTCACCGCCAGTTGCAGAACGCCGCCTTCATGCCGGGTGGGAAAAACGACGTACTGGAAAGCCACCTTGGTCGAGACCCGCTTCTGTGCCTCGACGCTGGGCGGCAGACGCGGCAGGTCCAGGTACGGCCAGCCCATCGCCTCCGCCAGCTTCTGCAGGGTCTGATCCTCCGAGAATCCCGCCTCCCGCCCCAGAAACGTCACCAGGCTCTCCGTCCCGCCCCCGTCCCTCGACGTCCGCCACGCGCGCGTCAGCGTCTCGAACTGGGCGGTACCCGCCACCATGCCGGCGGCGGCGAAAACATCTTTGACCGAGCGGAGTGCCATGCGAGGGCGGGGGACTGTGCCACAGGCTTCAACAAGCACACACGACTAAAGTTGCGCCGCCTCGCAGAACGACCCACCCCCATCAACGTCGCTTGTCCGGGTACGGCGGCGGCGAGGGGATGCGCACCGGCTGCCGTTCCATCGCCTCACGGATCTCCGCGATGGCCCGGTCGAGCTGGTCGTCGATCCCGTCGAACTCGCGCGCCGGGTCGTTGTCCACCTCGATGTCAGGCTCGACGCCAACCCCTTCCATCACCCACTCCTGTGCGGCGAGATCGAACCGGCTGAACTCGGGTCGATTGAGATACCCGCCGTCCAGCAGCGGCAGGGTCCCCCGAATCCCCACCACCCCGCCCCATGACCGCTGACCGACGATCGGTCCCAATCCGTGCTGCCGGAACCGGTACGCCACGATGTCGCCGTCACTGGCCGAAAACGGATCGAGCAGGAGGACCTTCGGACCCAGCACCTGCCCGGTGGGATCGACGTTCACGGCGCCGTTGCGGGCCACCGTCCAGAACACCGGCTCGCGCCGGAGCCGCTCCATGATCTGGGGCGAGACATTCCCGCCCCCGTTCCCCCGCACATCCACGATCAACGCCTCCTTGTGCAACTGGGCGTAGTAGAACTTCGCGAATTCGTTCAGCCCGGGAACCCCCATGTCGGGGATGTGGATGTACCCCACCCGGCCCCCGGTCGCCTGGTCGACCTTCCCGATGTTGCCCAGGACCCACTCCAGGTAATAGAGCGGCTGCTCGTTGTCGGTCGGCACCACCGTCACGTCACGCGCCCCCTCCTCCCGAGGTTCCGCATTCAATCGCAACGCCACCTGCCGCCCCGCCCGCCCCACCAGGGCCGCGTGCAGATCCGGCATGGCCCGCGTGGACCGGCCGTCGATGGCCACGATGTAGTCCCCCGCCTTCGCCCCCACGCCGATCTCCGTCAGCGGACTCCGGTAACGCGGATCCCAGTTGTGACCGGGCAGGATCCGTTCGATCCGCGGATACCCGCTGTCGTCGCGCCGCAGAACGGCGCCCAGCAGCCCCTGCGGAATCCGCCCGGGCCTGGGAAAGTCGCCGCCGCCCACGTAGGCGTGCCCGGCGTTCAGTTCGCCAATCATCTCCCCGATCACATACGTCAGGTCCGCCCGATGCCGCACATGCTCGAGCAACGGCGCGTACCGCTGCCGCATGGCCGGCCAGTCCACCTCGTGCAGGTTCGGCGCGTAGAAAAAGTCCCGCATCTGCCGCCAGCACTCGTTGAAGATCTGCCGCCATTCCGCCTGCCGGTCGAGCGTCACCTCCAGTCCCGACAACGACAGCGTCTTGTCCTTGGTGTCCAGCCGGCCCGTCGGCGTGTCCACGATGGCAAAGCTCGAACCGGTCCTCACCAGCATCTTCTTCCCGTCCGCCGAAACCCGGTACCCCGACACCTCCCCAATCTCGGTCTCCTTCTCCTTCTCCAGGTCGAACACAAACAGCGTCCCCTTCCGCACGTAGTACAGCCGGCTCCCCACCGAAGTCAGGGCCCGGTAACTCGAGGCCGACGGCGGCAGCACCGCGATCCGCTGCACCAGCCCGTCGGCATCCACCCTCACCGTGACCTTGTCCGCCCGGTTGGTCCCGCCCCCACCCGCCCCCTCCTTCCCGGATCCCGATCCCGATTCCGTCCCGCCCGTCGTGGCCGCCGCCGCGTCGGCTGGAGTCCTGGACAAGGCCGCCACCACCTCCCGGAACAGTGGATCGCCCAGCAGTTCGCTGATCGTGCCGATCCCCGGCGAAGCGCTGCCCGTCGTGGCGTCCGGTTCGGCATTCGGCTTCACCTCGTCGCTCTTCGGTGCGAACGGCGAAGGCGTGTCCGCCGCCAGCGTGACCAGGTAGATCCGGTCCATGTCGGAGTAGGTGTGGTTCCACTCGGTCGAACCGTAGGTCGGCTGGAACGACCGCCTCGAAACGAAGAACAGGTACTTGCCATCCCGGCTGAACACCGGCTGCCCCACGTTGAACCACCCGTCCGTCGCCGGCACCGTCCGCTTCTCGTCCAGCCCGTAAAGCTGCAAGGTCGGAAACCGCCTCGGTTCCGGCCGGACGTAGGCGATCCACCGGCTGTCCGGGGACCAGTCGAATTCGGGGATCTCCCAGACCTCCGACTGCTCCACCAGCGTGACCTGCTCCGTCGCCACCTCGACGATCTGCAGCCGGTTCTTCTTGTCAGTCCAGGCAAGCCGCTTCCCGTCCGGCGACCATGCCGGACCGTACTTGTACGTGTCGCCCCCGGTGGTGATCTGGCGCGGCTGGTCGAGCCCGTCCTGACTCCGGATCCAGATCTCATCCTCCCCGCTGGCATCGCTGACGTACGCAATCCAGCGCCCGTCCGGCGACCACACCGCATCCCGCTCGTGCACGCCCGGCGTGCCGGTCAGGTTGCGGGTCGGCCCCTTCTGGGACGGCACCGTGAACACATCGCCCCGCGCCCCGATCAAGGCCCGCGCCCCGTCCGGCGCGAGGTCGTAGGAGGTCGTCTCCCGGCTGACATCCCGCCGCCCGCCCCGTCCGATCGCCAGGTCCTCGCGAATCTCCACCGGAATCCGCACCGCCTCCTCCGATTCCAGGTCGAACCGGTACAGGCAACCCCCGTTCTCGAAAACGATCGCCTTGTCCCCCAGCGAAGGAAACTTGACCGCGAACTCCGTGAACCGCGTCACCTGCCTCACCGCGCCCGTTTCCATGTCCCGCACGAACAGGTTCGCCTGCCCGTTCGCATCGCGCTCGGACACGAAATAGATCCGGTTCCCATGCCACATCGGGAAATTGTCCTGCGCCGGATCGTCGGTCAGCCGCGTGGTCGCGCGCGTCGCGAAATCGTACAGCCAGAGATCGTCCGCCTGCCCGCCCCGGTACCGTTTCCAGGTGCGAAACTCCCGGAAGATCCGGTTGTAGGCCAGTTGCCGGCCGTCGGGCGAGAAACTTGCCCAGCCGCCCCGCGGCAGCGGCAGCATGTCCGACTCGCCACCCTCCAGCCGCGCCAGCATCAGGTGCCCCTTGAACGCGTTCCATTGGCGCCCGCGCGACCGGTAGATCACCGTGCTGTTGTCCCGCCAGCCCAGCACGATGTTGTTCGGCCCCATCCGGTCCGACACGTCGTCCCGGTCCAGCGTCGCCGTGTAGGTCAACCGACGCGGTTCCCCCCCTTCCGCCGGCACTACATACACCTCGGTGTTGCCATCATACTGGCCCGTGAACGCCAGATGCCGGCCGTCCGGCGAGAACCGCGGGAACATCTCGTAACTGTCCGGATCGCTGGTGATCCGACGCGCCACCCCGCCCTGCGCCGAGACCAGGTAAAGATCCCCGGCATACCCGAAGGCCACCCGGTCGCCGTGGATGGCGGGAAACCGCAGCAACCGCGCCTCCGCCGCCGCGCCGCTGCTCATCGACACCGCCAGCAGCGCGAGCCCCGGAATCCATCCTCGCGCCCACCCGCTCCAGAAAGGACAACGCATGCCCAAGGCTAGGGCGACCGTCACGCACCGCGAAGCGCAAACCGACCGGAGCCCATCACCCTCCCCACGGCATCCGCCTCCTGCCTCCCCCGTACCCGTACCGCATCCGGCCACCCCCCAACGGATCACCGCATCGATCTGCGGGGGGAACCTCCAAAAAAGATCGATGGACGGCCCGGCCGGCATCGGTGATACGACAGGGCCGCGCCATGGACCCCGAATCCGCCCCGCCCCCGGTTCCCCAGCCTCGTCCGACATCCCGACAGGACCTCACCTGGCTGCTGATCTTTCTTCCCGCGCTGCTGACCATGTTGATCGCGGCCGTCGCCCGGAACCAGGGCCCCTCCTCAAGCTCCCACCTCGCCTGGACGCTGATCATCGCCCCGGTCGCCTCACTTCTCGTCGGTGGCTTCCTCGGATTCCGCTGGGGCGCCAGGATCGGCGGAACCACGGCGACACGGGTGATCGTGACGTTCCTGTTCATGCTGGTCGCCGTTGTCGTCTGCCTCGCCACATGCTTCGCCGGGTGCGCCGCAATCCTCGCATGAACACCCCGATCGGCCTGCGGTCACTCCACGAGGAAACCGTCCTCAAACGGACCCTCAGCCGCTGTCCGACCTGCCTCCTGCCGGTGCCCGGTGAGGTCGTGCGTCGCGGCCCGGGCCACGGCGAGATCCACCTGCGACGGACCTGCCCGGTCCATGGCGAGGCGTCGTTCCGCATTGCCCGCGACGCCCGGTTCCACTGGCTGTCGCGCGGGGCGGACGCCCAGGGCGATTGCGGTTGCGACGCCGGCGCCTGCCGGTCGAGCGACGGAACGCGGGCGGGTTCGCTCGGCCGCAACGGGACCGGGCCGGCGGCCGCCGACTGCGAGAAGCTCTCCACCTGCCTGGCCCTGATCGAAGTGGTCCATTCCTGCAACCTGGCCTGCCCGACCTGCTACGCGGACTCGCCCGTGGGCACGGGCGTCCGCGTGGACGCACCCCCGCTCGAGGAACTGTGCCGGCGCATCCAGGGGGTCATCGATCGAAAGGGCCGTATCGAGATTCTCCAACTCTCGGGCGGCGAACCCACGCTTCACCCGCGGTTCCTCGAACTGCTGGACTGGACAATGAACCACCCCGGCATCGACGTGGTGCTTCTCAACACCAACGGACTTCGCCTCGCCCGTGAGCCGGACTTCGCGGATCGCCTCGCGCGCACACTCCGGCCCGGCCGGTTCCAGTTGTACCTGCAGTTCGATGGCCCCGACGAGGCAGGCCAGGTCGAATTGCGCGGCGCCGATCTCCGGGCCGCACGGGAAGCCTGCCTTGACCAGTGCGCGCGCCTCGGCCTGGGGGTCACCCTCGCCATGACCGTCGTTCCCGCCAACCGCGCCTCCCTCTGGGCCGCCGTCCAGTTCGGACTGCGCCGGGACTGCGTCCGGGGTGTCAGCTTCCAGCCGCGGTTCCTGGGCGGGCGCCTCCCGGCTGCCCCGGAGGACGGACCCATCACCCCGTCCGACATCATCCTCGACCTCGTGGACCAGGCCAGCGGGTCGCTGCGTGTGGAAGACTTCACCCCTCTGCCGTGCGGCGATCCCAACTGCGCCACCATCGGATACCTACTCCGTGTCGATGGCGCCGTCCGGTCGGTCAGCGAGTTCGTGGATTTCACGAGACTCCAGGATTTCCTCCGCGACCGAGTCCGGTACCGCCTCGAGGATCTCGCCCGGTGCGGATGCGATTCCGAACCGCTGGGCGCCCTGCTCCGTCAGTTCGAACTCGACGTCCGGCACACCTTCCGCCTCTTCATCAAACCCTTCATGGACGCCCGGACCTGGGACCAGGACCGCATCGACCGCTGCTGCACGCACGTCATCCGCCCGGACGGCCGGCTCGACTCGTTCTGCCGGTATTACTCGGGCTTTCCCGACTCCCGGACCTGATGATGGAACCGGGCGCCTATGGCGGCCTGCTGCTGGCCGGCATCGTGGTCGGAGCCGCCCTCTGGTGCGGGAGGTTCCGTCGTGACCCGCGCCTGCTGCCGATCTACTTCGCGGCCATGCTGGGCGCGCTGCTGGGCGCGAAGGTGGTGTACCTCCTCGCCGAAGGCTGGATCGACTGGCACCGGCCCGATGCCGGGTGGCGACTGGCGGTCGGAAAGTCGATTCTGGGCGGACTCGTCTTCGGTTACCTCGGGGTCGAGGCCGCCAAAAAGCTCCTCGATTACCGCGCCCCCACCGGCGACGCCTTCGCCCTGGTGACCCCCGTCGGCCTGACCCTGGGACGCATCGGCTGCTGGCTTCATGGGTGCTGCCTCGGACGTCCATGCCCGCCGTCCTGGTACGCCTTGCCCGATCCCCACGGCGTGCCGCGCTGGCCGGCGGTGCCCGCCGAACTGGCATTCCAGCTCGTTGCCCTGTCCGTGATCCTATGGCTGCACAGGATCCGCTGGCGTCCCGGACAGCTCTTTCACGGATACCTGATCGCCTACGGCACCTTCCGGTTCCTCCACGAGTTCGTCCGGGACACGCCGCGCATCCTCGGTCCGCTGTCCGGGTACCACTTCGCCGCCCTGGCCCTTGGAACCCTTGGCGTCATCCGCTTCGTCCAGCGTGAACGGGCCCGAGCGAACCCCGCAGCCACTATGGACGCCATTCCGGAACCGGACTGCTAATCAGGATTCACCCCTGCGCCGGGAACCCTCCCACACGCCCGCGCCCCCGGATCTGATCCTGAAAAGGGCAGGGGATGACGCTCCGGTGGGTCCATGGGCTTCGGGCAACGGGCGAACTGTCCGAGCAACCCGACCGCCCCCCGCCTCTCGGGAGGCTTCGGTGTCAGGACGATGCTGTTGAGGCCGTCGCGAAGGGGGCGCACCTCCACCACGCCTCCGCGCGACAGGCCGCAGGCGTCGCGCCACCACTACGGCAGTGTGCCCTGACCCACCTTGGATATCGCCATCGTGTCCCAATCCTTCACGCGTTTAAGGACTCCTTAACCAAGGAACCCCCGTCCATCTGCGGCTCGTTTCCGCACTCGAGTCGCCATAACCCTCACCCGGCCCGCAGCCACCCTCTCCCATCGAATCGAATCGTCTCCCACGGGTGGACGGCGACGAAGCAGCACAACGGTGGGCCCCTCCACGGTGTTGCGCGCCCGGCGTACGTGATCAAGGCAGCCGTTCGATCCGGTAGAACCGAAGCCCTTCGGCGGGCGAACTGTCGATGTACTCGTAGGAACCCGTGACCGAGGTCACCGGCGCCCCGAGGGGCGACCACGGCCCCATCAGGCCCGCCGCCGTGAAGACCTGGAACCGGGCGCCTGCAGGACCAGACCAGCGGATGGCCGGACCCGCCGGCGTTAGGACGATCGATTCGATCGCCACCGGGGCAGATGGCGGCGTATTGACACGGCGCACCTGGAAATAGCGCCACGGGGAGCCGAGCGACTGGCAGTAGCTCAGTTCGAGACCGGTGGCTTCGAGGATCGGGCTGATGACGGTCCAGGAGGGATCGGCGAAGCGCGCCTTGGCCTCGACGAAGTACTCCCCGCCCACCAGCGCATCCCAGCTCAGGCAGAGCTGGAAGGCCACATCCACAGAGAGCCGGACATTGGGCACGGCGATGCTCGGCGGCGGCCCCGGGGGCACCGAGACTCCCTCGATGATGCGGAAGTACCGGAAGTCCGTGCTGCCGTCGAGGCACAGCGAGAGCGGCGTGCCGTCCCCTCGCAACGCCTCCGAAATCACCGTCCAGTTGAGGTCCGTGGCGAAACGCTTGCCCTCGACGAGATAGTCCAGGCCCGGCCGGGTGGGCCACGTCACGCAGACCCGGTCCACTGTCATGTCGAGGGTCACGTCATCGGACGGCACCGGGGTGGGAACCGGGGCGGGCTCCTCGCCCAACGCGACACGGAAGAAGCGGTAGCCCCAGTCGATGGGATAGCAGATCTCCGTGGTCGCCCCGCCCGCCGTGATGCGCGGCGTGAGGGTGATCCACACCGTGTCGGAGAAGGCGCGTTTGCCCTGGACGAAGTAATTCGCCCCCGGGGCTGAGGCCCAGCTCACGCAGATCCGGTCGCCATCGAGGCGCAGATCGGGAATCGGGCTCGGGATGGGCACGCCCGGCGACTCGCCTTCGATGACGTCGAAGTAGCGCCAGGGACCGGGTGGCACGAGGCACCACGTCGTGCTGGTATCCACGGCGGTGATCGTTGGCGATACAGGGGTCCAGACCGGATTGAGGACGTCCACCTTGGCGACCACGTAGTAATTGGTTCCCGGAGCGGAACTCCAGGTCAGGCATACCTCGGTCGGTGTCACCGTGATGTTGGTGATCACACCCGAGACCGGGGGCGGAGCGACCCCGAACTCCGTGGCGGTGATTTCGTAGCTCACCGGGAAGGCCTCGCGATTGGTGACCGCGAGGTACCAGATCCCGGGAGTGACCGGCACCGGGAACGAATTGGTGTCGATCCGGATGAGTTCATCCACCACCCCCGGCGTTTCCGCCGCGTAATGGGCATTGGCGCCGTTCGGCAGGGGCGGACCGAGCCGCAGGAAGAGGTCCAGATCTCCTGTCCCGGCCGAAGTCAGGCGAAACTCGGCCGCAATGGCGTTCGAGCTCATCTGGAACTGGTAGTATTGCAGGTCGGGTCCGGGCGGGATCGCTGCGTTGTAGGCGACACTGTTGGTCAGGGGCGTCACCACCGCCGTCTCCTGGGTCGCACGGACGATATACGTGGCAGGATTGGTGCTGGTGTTGACGATGCTGAGATACCAGGGCCCGGGGGTCAGCCCCACCGGGAACGAGAACGGCGTCAGCTCGATGTCCTCCATGGCCAGGCCGGCCTGCGTGCTCGAGTAGGTGTAGTCGTTGAAGGTCGGCACCGGCAGGGCCTGGCGCAGCAGCAGCTCCACGTTCTCCGTCATGCCGTACACCTGGAACCGGGCGGCCAGCGCCTCCGGACTCACCTCGAACGAGTAGTAATCGAGTTCCTCGCCGGGGGCGATGGTGTTGGTGACGGGGATGTTATTGGTCAACGGAATGATCAGGGCCGGGAATTCGGTGGCCTGGATCGTGTAATTGACGTTGGTGACATCCGCGTTCTCGACCGACAGGAACCACCAGCCCGGACTCAGCCAGACCGGCGTCATCGTGTTGGTCACCAGGATCGTCTCGTCCGCCGTCCCCGGGTTCATGCTGGCGAAGTGGTTGTCGAACCCGGTGGGAATCGGCAGGCCGCGCCGGACATAGAGCTGGACATCGCCGTCGGCATCGAACGTCTCGAACCGGGCCCGGATCGAGTTCGAGGACACCAGGAACGAGTAGTACTGGAGTTCGGCCCCGGTGGGCGGCATGGCGGGATCCAACGGTCCGATCACCGCCGTATGCGGCACGCCATTGGTGAGATTCACGATGGTCGTGTAGTCCTCGGTGACCAGCATCGAGTAATCCACCGGGAATACCTCGGTGTTCTGGATGGCGATGAACCAGACGCCGGGCACCAGCGGCACCGGGAAGGTCGCACGATCCACCCGGACCCAGTCCACCGCCGCCGGGTCCGGATCGACCGACCGGTAATCGTACAGGGTCGGGCTCGGCAACGGGAAATCGTCCACGGCATCCGGGCCCGGACTCGGGTTCGGCGCGGCGTACCGGATGAAGAGATCGACATTGCCCCCGATCGGCGTGAGTTCGAAGTCCGCCCCGATGGCGTTCGAGCTGACGATGAACTGGTAGTAGTCCAGACCGGGCCCGGGCGGGATGGTGCCACGGCGCGGGACACCGTTGGTCAGCGTCTCGAGGACCGGGAAGGGCGGGTCCTCGCAATCGAACTGGACCATGATCCCGAAAGGATTGTCGGTGAGATCGGGCGGGAAGTTGCGGACGGCGAGGTAATACCTCTGCCCGGGCCGCAGCGGGGCCGGGGCCGGCGTGTTGGTGGTCAGCAGGAACTGCGCGAGACCGCCGGGCTGGATGTTGAGATAAGGCCCGTAGTCATCGACCGGCCGGGTGAGATCGGCCACCGGCAGCCCGCCCTGGTCGCCGAAGAACAGCAGCGTGGCAAACTCACCGGCCACCGTGTTGACCGAAAAGGTCGAACATCGCGGGGCATCGACATAGAAATACTGGATGTCCGTCCCGCTCACCGATCCGAAGTAGGGCACGCCGTTGGTGAGGCGGATGGCATCGACCGTCGGGATGGCAAAGATGAACTCGAGGCGCCAGTCGAACACGCCGAAGCCCTGCCCCGCGGGACCCGCCCGGGTATCGGTGACCTCGAGACGCCAGTCCCCTGCCCCGCGTTCCCCGATGAGCGGCTTCAACGGTTCCTCCGGCAGATAGTAGGCGTTGCCCGGCACGTCCCCCTCCTCGATGACCACCGCGTCGATCGCGAGCCCCATGCGCCCGGTCTGGATGGGCGGACTGCGGAACTCGACCACCGTGTTCCGGTCGAAGGCCGAGAAGAAGAACGAGTCGGTGTACCACGCCTGCGGTCCGGGGTCCCGGCGCAGTTCATGGTACAGCCGGTTGTTCACGTACACGGAAATGCCCTGGGGCTGACCGATGGGAAGACGCCCCGTGTAGAATCGGACCCGGTAGATTCGACCCGGCGTGGTGGTGAAGGAGGTGGCAAACGACGACGCCGTGCCATCGGGGAACACCACATACTGCGATCCTTCGATCACGTTGGTGCTGCCCGCCGGTGCCCGCACCACCGCCACCGATCCTGCCGTCACCTGCCACGCCCGCGGGAATCGTTCGCCAACGCGGTAGATCCGCGGCGCCGCCTCCTCGAAGCCGTCGCCGATCACCACCCGGTTCGAGGCCGTCGAGGTCATCACGCTGTTGGTGAACGGCGCCACTCCGAACTTGATGGGCGTGGTGGTGAGATTGGTGCTGTCGGTGAAGGTGGTGAAGATCCGCCGTCCACCGGCCTCGCCGCCATACGCACGCCCGGTCGCGCCGCCGCGGTTTTCGGACAACAGGAGCCGGGTGCCCTGCGGACTGACCAGATGGAACACCAGGTCGGAAACGCGCGGATGATCGACCCGGATCCCGGCCTTCACATCGACGATCTGAAGGTCATCCGGAACGAAGATCGTGGAGACCACGCGGGCGTCGTCGGCCAGGGGCGTGAACACATCGAGTCCATACGACCGCAATTCGCTGATGTTCAGGTCCACATCCACCTCAACCAGGATGCCGTAGTTCACCGGAACCGGGTTGGGATTGAAGACCCCGATGTAGTAACGCCCCGGATTGAGCGGGGGCACGTCGCGCCGACCGAGACTCAGCACGCCGCCCGGGGCGCGCATGGTGGCCGCCTTGTCGTACTCCGTGAAGGTCGGGAGGTTTCCGCGGCGGAGCGCCACGAAAAGCGGCACGTCCGGATCGATGGAGGCCAGCGTGACTGTGAGGTTGGTGGCGTTGGAGGGAAGATCGACGTAGTAGAAATTGACGCTGTTGGCGGCGACCTGGGTGAAATAGAACTCACCCTCCGTCGGCGTCGGCTCCAGCCGCAGGCTGAAGGCCACGTTGGTGGCGGTCTGGGTGATGGCGTTGTCCACCACACTCAGAATCCAGACCCCGGCGGCCTCCGACCCGATGAAGTCGGTCAACCGCCCCGGCCCGTCGGTGGGAATGCCCAGCAGGTTGCCGTAGCCGACATTCCCGGACCCGCTGTCGTCGTAAATGGTCGTGAAGACCCCTCCGAACCCGGTGGGATCGAGGGCGTGGTTGTTGAGCACGACGAAGGCGTCGTCGTGACTCAGGTTCGCCAGGATGTCGCCGGTGCTGTCGAACGACATGATGTTGGTGGCGATCACACGCTGCACCTCGAAGGGCCGCGTCGAGATCCCGAAGACATAGGCCGCCTGCGGTTCATCCGGCGATCCGTCCGGAATCCCCACATTGAAGGGCAGCCCCCTCACGATCCGGTTCCCGAACTCGTCATCCTCGTCGAACGGCAGGTCGCTCGAAAGCGCCACGAACCCGAACTCGGCCGCCTGCTGGTCCTCCGACTTGACCCCGATGTAATAGACCTCGCCGAGCGGGGCGTTGGTGAAGAAGACCACCTCGGTGCCGCCGGGCTGGCGCGACTTGAAGGAGGCGTCGATGGCCGCCGGCGCCAGGTTGGTGAGTTGCGGATCTGTCGAGACGTAGAGGTCGATGTCCGCCTGCCGGTAGCGTGGCGCGCCCAGGTTTGGCGGCAGGAAGGTCACGAACGCGACGTTCGATCCATTGGTGATGCCGATGCCCTCCGGGGTGTAGATCTGAAGGTTGGTGAAGACGAAGAAGGTCCACTGGTTGGTCGCGCCCGGGGCGATGCCGAATTCCGGCGGATTGGCGCCCACCCGCCGGCCGAGCAGCGGCAGTCCGTTGGTCGGCGACACCAGCAGCGGCACGTTCACCGAAAGGTCCGGGGCCCGCGTCAGGGACAGCGCGTTGGTGCGGCTGGTGTCGTCCACCGAGATCACCAGCGCGAAGTCCTGCGCAATACCGCCGGGATGGTCGGTGACGGCGTTCACATTCACCCGGCGCGCGCGCACCTCGATCGAGTAATTGGTGCCGAGGGGCGGCCGGATGAGGACGTTTTCGACATTGTTGATGATGTCGTTGGTGACCGTGGTGATATCCGGGTGGGGGGTGTTGAAATCGCTGCGGAACGGAATGTCGTTGCCGCCATAGACCTCGTCGGTCTCGATGTTGCGGACGATGAGATCGAGGTCGTTGACCAGCTTGATCCCGGCGCTGGGATTGCCGGGCGGATCGGTCCAGACCAGGGTGACCTTGACGATCTGGTCGAGGGCCGACGGATCGAGCTCGAGGTTCCAAACACGGCTCTGTCCGGTCACCAGGGCGTCCGGCCCGGTCTGCTGGACATACTGCACCGCCGTGCCCTCGGCCGTCGGCGTCCCGATCTCCCCGGCCGGGAGGGAATGGGCGATGTTGACGAGACCCCAGCCCTGCAGGTTGATGACGTCGCGGACGTTGAAGTTGTAGATCGAATCGGCCGAACGGGCACCGTTGATGAGAAGGGCCTTCAGGAGGGCGGGTGTGACCGGGCGTTCCTCCCGTTCGAAGTACTCCTGGAACAGCGCGAGCAGACCCGTCACCGCCGGCGCCGCCATGCTGGTGCCCGACTCGAACCGGTAATGCGGCGCCAGCCCGTCGTTCAGTTCCTTCAACTGGTCGAAGTACTCCCCGAACTCCGTTTCGGTGACGATGATGGTCTGGATGTCGTAGCTGACGGTGTCATCGGTCGTGTTGCCCACCGCGTAGAACCAGTCGCCCGCATTCATCGCGCGGTCGGGCGGCACCTGGACGAGGTTGTTGGTGTTGACCAGGTCGGCGGTGGTCGGGAACGAGCCGTAACGCAGATACACCGGCAGGCCGGGGAACGGATCGCGGGACCGGAAATTCGGCAGGATCCGGATGCGGAACTCCGCCGCATTCGGCGGGACATAGAGCGAGTAGAAGTTGAGGCCTCCGGAACTCACCTGCTGATCCACCATCCGGTTGACGATCGCGGACCCGAACGCCCGCGGATCCTCCCAGTCCTTGGACCGCGCGGAGGCCGTGAAGGCGCCGGGCGCGATGACATCGGGTTTGAACCGGCCGAACCGCCCTTCAATGCCCGGGCTCACATTCCCGCGCCCGGAGAAGGAGGTGACCTGAAAATCGCTGTCGGTATCGCCCAGGAACACCTGGTTGGTCACCATGTTCCCCTCGAAGTCCACGAGGACCACCTCGTTGGTGATCTCGCGGAAGGATTCCATGGCCCCCACGGTGATGACATTCTTGCCGGTACCGGGGGCGCGAATGGTGCTGGGTTCGCCCCCGAGACCGTCCTCGCCTCCGAACCCCTCGTTGCCGGCGGCGAACACGTAGAGAATCGGCTGGGCGCCGGGCATGGCGGGCAGGGCATCGCGGACCGCGGCGTCGTAACTGGCCGAGGCCACGGTGTACTCGAAGGCCCCGATGTATCCCCAACTGTTGTTCGAGAGCAGCAGATTGGTCCGGCCCCGCGTGACGTAGTAGTTGGTCGCCGCGGTCTGCTGCAGATAGGCGTCCGAGATCAGCGGCCCGGTGATCAGATCGATCGGCAGCGCAAAGATGTCGGCCTGCGGCGCCACCCCGCGGAAATCCGCGCCCGGCAGATCCGAACCGGGTGCATTGCTGACGGTGGACGACATCATCCCCGTGCCGGCGATGGTGGCGGCGACGTGCGTGCCGTGCCCGTCGAGGTCGATCAACGATCCCGGCTGGTTCGCAGTGACCCGGCCCACCAGGTCCGGATGCGTCGAATCCACCCCGGTGTCGTTCACGTTGACCACCACGTTGGTGCCGGTGAGGCCGAGGTAGTTGTTGGTGAAATTGCCCGGTGCGTTGGTCCCGATCGTGGTCCCCAGGCGAAACCGGGTCAGGTCGTTGAGCAGGCGCCGTTGCCGATGCGCTTCGATCCCCTGCACCGCCGGCGACCTCGCCAGGGCGGCCAGTTCCACGCCCGGCGCCCGCACCACGCCACCGGGGCCGAACGGCGTCGGGAACTCGGAAAGCACTTCCGCGCCCAACGGCGCCAGCGTCTCAAAGGTCTCGCCCGGCAGCAGGGTGACCGTCAGCCATTGCTCCTCACCCACCGCTTCCCCCTGCACCGCCCGGACCAGCAGCCCGGGTTCCAGCTTGAAATAGGGCTCGAACGGCAGGACGGCCCGGACCAGGGGACCCTGCGACAGCGCCGCGGCCTGGGCCGCCGTCGCCCGCACCAGGTAGGCATGGTGGGGAAGGTAGGAAACCGACTCGGCACCGACCCGTTCGATGGCCCGGAGGAACGCCGGAGTCACCCCCGAGGCGGCCTGCACGATATAGGACCCGGGCTCGGCTTCCGCCCGCAGTGACTCGGGAATCGGCAACGCCGTTCCCACCCCGGTATCGATCAGCGCATTGCGCAGGACGACCACGCGGTCATCCCGCAACAGCTCCTCTTCCGACCGCTCCGAATTGCGCAACCGGAGCGACTCGAAGGCGGCGGCGGTGCCGGCACGCGCGGCGACGGCCTGGGCGCCTTCCTCCCGCAGCCCGGGTGGCTGCGTCGCAGACCGGGGGATCAGGGCCGAGGGCGCGGACGGCGTCGGCGCGGCGGGCAAGGGTGTGGTTGGGGCAGGCGCGGCACCACGGGATCTGGACAGGCGCTGCTCCCCCAGCCGCCAGAAGATCGCGGCTCCCATGATGGAGAGCACGCAGATCACCAGCCAGGTACGGGTTCGCAGATGCATAACGGCTAGACTGTTCCTTCGATCATCGCACAGGGGCCCGGAAAGCGCGAACGGAGGCGGCGGCGGACCGTTCCCGCAGCCCCGTCATTCGATGGGAGGCACCTCATTGTAGCTCTCCTTCACCGCCCGGATTCGGAACCGGCCCATCCCGGTCACCGGGTCCGGCTCGAACACCTGCTCGAGCCGCATCAGCGTCTTGGTCACGTACTCGCCGGTGATGCTGTAATTGGTGGGCATCTGGAAGTACGGCCCGAAATCGGTCACCACCGACGCCGGCGCCGGCCGCAACGACTGCCCGTAGGCCAGCACCACGAAGCGCGGTTCGTCGGTCCGGAGCAGGCCCAGGGCCATCTGCGGAATCCGTTCGACCACCGCGTCCGCTGGGATCCCGTTCTGGCTCGGACTCATCCTCAGGTACGGCGATGCCAGCGTCAGTTCGGGCGCGCTCAACACATCGCCCAGGGTGTTGAACCGGTCCGCCGGCCGCAGTGACCGCGCGAAGTTGATGCCGTCCACAATGGCCCGCAGTTCCGGGGTGTTGGGTTCGATGATGTGCGGCCAGACATTCGTTCCGGCCACCTGGTTGGTCAGAATCGGCACCCCGCTGAGCACCGCCGACCAGGCCGCCAGACCCGTCTGGTTCACCGACAGCAACCCGCGCGAGGCGTTGTCGTCGAACGCCGTCGTGAACAGGTCAAGAATCCGCCAGTCATTGGTCGGATGCGTCCCCAGGGGAATCAGATCGCCCGGCCAGCGCCAGATGGGATGCCCGGACCATCGGTACCACTGGCGCGCCGTGCCCGCCGCCGCCGCCGGATCGGGCGGCAGCGACTTCAGATAGACCGTCTGCCAGGGCGTCCCGCGATGCACCCGGCCCAGCCACCCGATGGTCGGGAGCGCGTTGGTCGGAAACTCCCAGTCGTCGGAACTCCGTATCTGCGGATCCTTGAGGGACGGGTCGAAGTCGGTGGCGTCGCCGCTGCTGTAGAGCCCCCGCTGCCACGGGCGGTAACGCTGATTGATCTTCCCGATGTTGCTCCGCTCGGCGTCGATGACGAACAGCGGCGGCAGACGTTCGATGAGGTTGGTTCGCGCCGGGTCCTCGAGATCCCACACCGTCCGGTTCACCAGCGGATCGTTGGCCTGCCACGACTTCTGATGGAGCAGCTTGATGGCCGGCGAAAAGGGAGCCTGCATCCGGAGCGTGGGAGACGGCGGGGCGCCCGCACCTGTCAGCCCGACAAACTGTCGGAACCGCTCGATGGCCTTGACCTTGTCGTTGCCCTGCAACGGCTCGGCCGAGGCGCTGTGCCAGTTCGGCACGTTGATCTGGCCCAGCGACGCCTGGATCTGGTTTCGGATGCCCTCCGGAACGCCCTGCACCCGGTTGGTCACCCAGAACGAACCCACCAGCGAGGTCTCCCCCGCCAGGTTCTGCTGGCCGAAGAGTTCGCGCGTGATGTCGATCTGGCTGGTGAGATCCTTCAGATCCACGAAATCAACGAAGCGCCCGCCGGGGAGACTTCGGTCGATCAGCGCGGCGACCAGGCGATTGGTGACGCTCAGCCGCCAAGTGGGCAGGGTAAATCCGACGGCAGATTCGAACCCGCCCAGCCCCAAGGATGTACCGACGGAAGTCAGCCACGGATTGGGTCCGGGCCGCGGGATCGTGTGATACACCGAGGGTCGCAAAAAGAGTAGGTTGGTGGAAATTGGCACCCGGAATTCCTGTCCCTGCCAGGTGTTCGGTGGAATTATCGAGGAATGGCTGATGACGACGTTCGTCCGCTGGATGGCAGTGAACTGATTGGAAAGCACAATGCTCGTCTCCAGATGCACACGCAGCTCAAGCTCCCGCGGATACGGTTCTCGATAACTGTTCCAAAATTCGACCCCGAACACGTTGCTGATGGCCAGGGTGTAGAGCTGGTTGGTGAAAATCGGCAGACTTGTCGGTGACCGCTTCTCCAGTTCGATCTTCCTTCCGGCCACCACGACCGTCTGCAATTCGAATTCATTGAAGTTCGGATGGCCCTTCTTGGCCCCTAGAATCAGGGGATAACCCGCCAATCGGCGGTCGCGAAGACTGTTGGTGACCTCCAGCCAGTATCCCCCTGCCCCGTCCACCGGCTGCGCTAATTCCACCACATCGGCGATCCGCAGTCCGCCCGGCACCGCCGGATCCGCGTTGAACAGCGGCCGGAACACCGTTGGTAGGTGCGGCGCCCCGGTGGCCGATGGCCGGTTGGTGGTGGCGTCGTAGATGTTCGCCGCCAGTTGGAGCGTGCGATGCACCGCCGGCGAGTAGTAATTGGTCGGCCAGATGGGGATGTTGGTGACGGCGATCTGGACCGACCCGGCCGGCACATCGATGCCGGGACGCGGATGCAGCGCCTTCAGCATGCGGTCGGCGGCGTTGGTGAAGAAGGCGCCCGCCGTCCAGGGAACGAAATTCGTGGCGTGCCAGCCGATCACCTCGCCGGGAATCACTCCTTCCAGGCCCGGCGTGAAATCCAGGCGGTTGTCGTAGTTGAGATGAATCCGGCCGCGGTTGGCGGGGATGGAATCAGTGCCCAACTGACCCAGAAGCCGGTAGAAGGTGTGGCGGTCGTAGGTGCTGTTGGTGACCGAAATGCTGATCAACCGGTTGGTGAACCGGTCCTGCACCACGGACGTGGCGTCGCGCAGGGCGAAGAGCGCCTGGGGATCAAAATACTGGGAGGGATTGGGCGCCCCGGGCCACGGCAGCGCGGGATTGTCGTTGTCGAGGATCGTGAACGTCGTGCCTGACAGGTCGTAGGGACGACCGATGCCCAACTGGAGCGGCCCATCCGCGTAGCCGTCGATGCCGTCGCGCAGGAAGGCCGTACCAGCCCGGTCGAACGGCGGGTCAGGGGGGTACAGCGCCCGGACGCTGGCGAGGCGATTGAACGAAGGGGTTCCGTCAGCAGGTCCGAGCCGGTACCGTTCCCTCAGGAGGGTGCGGGCGTTGTCAAAGGCGATCTCCCGGCTCGAGACTCCCAGGTTGGTGAGATAATCGTACCGGTTCCAGGCGTTGGTGTTCAGGTCGCGGAGAAAGGCGGCGAGATTGAGTTCCCAGGGCCCCACCCCCTGGTTGCGGAAGAACCCGTTGTCGAACACCCCCCCCAGCCGTTTGCCCTCGTTGTGGATGAAATTGAGATCGAGGCTCCGGCCCACCGGCAGGATCAGAAAGGCGTAGCGCCCGACGAAATGGTTCGAGCCCGAATGCGCCTGTTCCGGGCGGCGCAGCACACCGATCCACTCGGGATCGCCCACATGGAAATTGGTGAACCCGAGCGAGAGTCCGTCGGTGCCGATTTCGATCTGGATGCCGTTGGTCTCGTAGAGGCCGTTGCGGTTGAAATCGAGGAAGAACCGGAAATCCTGGGCCCCGGTGAAGGCGTTGGTGGTGATGAAGACCGGGGCGCGGGGATCGACCTGGAGATTGCGATAGACCTGGAGCAGATCGTCGCCCGTCACCGCCGAGCCGTCCGGATAGCGGAAATTGACGTTGGCGATGTTGGTGTTGCCCGGGAAGAACCCCAGCGGATTCAGGTAATTCGTCGAGACGAGATACTCGTAGCTGAGGAGATTCCCGGTTGCGAGGACCCGCGCCACCATCTCCGCCTCGGCGCGTTGCAGCGCGACGTCGGCCATGGCCCGGGCATCCTGCCGGTCGCTGCTGGTGGTGACCGAGGCGCGCTCGCGGCGGCTGACGGCCAGGAAGGTCACCGCCATCAGTGTCACCACCGACAGCATGATCAGCGTGGTGATCAGGGCGATACCCTGCTCGTGGGAACGGCGATTCATCAGTAGGGCGGCGCGTTGCGCAGCGGAATCCGCTGTCGGAAGAGGTGGATCTGCCCCGCGTTGCGGGCGAGGTACCGGCGCGCCTCGGTTGCGACCGGAATGGACGCAAACCGGGCCACCGCCTGGGGTTCGAGAATGCCGATCTCGATCTCCAGATGACTGGGCAGCGATGGGCGGGTGTACCCGTTGAATCCATAGGCCGTCTCCGTGCTCCGGACCGGGTCCACACTCCAGGGCCGAAGATTGATGGCCGGTGGATTCGTCACCCAGTTCTGCACGAGCGGCTGACCATGGGAGTCGTAGGCCAGCACCCGCAGATGCACCAATCCATCCAGAACCATCTGCGAATCGGCCAGGCGATGGACGGGATTCTGGAACCGGGCCAGCAGGTTGGTGCCGCCGAGATTGGCCTGGTGAACCCGGTGCTCGAACCGGTACAGGCGGCCCACCGAGATCGGCTGCCCCACCTGGTTGCTGCTGACCGGACCCACCCAGTACCCGATGGCCGTCCACTGGTCGTTCTGCCGGGTCAGAAAGAAGATGTCCTGCAGGCTGGTTCTCAGCACCGGATTGTCCGTCCCGCCCAGTCCCATGACATCGACCGACGCCGACACCGGGTTGATGTGGATGATCAGGTTGCTGTTGACGTTGCCCGGTTCGGCCGGCGAGACGGTCTCCAGTTCCCGGGTCAGCACGTCGTTGGCGATGCGGATCGATTCGAGGACATCCACCTGCGCGACGGTCTGGCGCAGGGCTTTCTGGGTCTGATCGAACACCGCGTAGAGCCCGAAGATGATCAGCGTGGTGATGGACACGGCCAGCATCACCTCGATCAGGGTGAACCCTGCGGGCGGGGCGGAACGGGCTTGGTGACCAGTGGGGCGGCGCATCGGATCAGTAAAGCGAAGGCTGGAAGTAGAAGACCATCCGCTCGTCGTTGGCCAGGTTGGTCGGGTAGTAGAACTGCGAGCCGGCCACCACCGTCCGGAAGGTCCGCCTCCGCGTGCCCACCCGTGCATTCTGGGGAGCGGTCACGTTGTCGCGAAAAAGCGGCCAGCGCATGGTGAGCCGGATCTCATACAGACTGGACTGGAGCTGATGGACACGGGCGAGGTCGTTGGTGCCGAGGAGATTGGTGGTGGCTGGCGGATGCCCCAGGAACGCCTGCGTCTCGAGGATCGCCTGGTAACGGAAGGCCACGTCGCGGGCGTCCGGATCGCGGTCGATGGCCGGACCGCTCACCCCCCGGATCCAAGCCACCACATTGCTCACCCCGGCCGGCCCCACCGCCTTGGGCGTTCCGAGCAGCCCGAGCAGGGAATGGCCGGACAGCCGGCGCGGATCTCCAGCCGGCCAGTCGTTGGGAATCGTCCGGCGGGTGCCGTTCTTGAAGTTGATGGTGACCAGATAGACCGAGTTGCTGAGGTAATCGAGGCGGTCCTGTCCGGACCGCAGGGCCTCGAGGAGATAAGCGCCGTCGGCGTTGACGATCGTTTCCTCCCGGTTGTCCTTCTGCACCCGCAGCCCGGTCGGCAGGACGCCCAGGATCGCCACCAGCGCAAAGGCCACCACCGCCAGGCTGAGGGCAATCTCCACCAGGGTGAAGGCCTGTTCAGCCCGTGTCACGGAAGGCCCGGACTCGCGGCACTCCTCCCTCCGAAGAGCCCCACTCCCGGCGACCCTGGGAAGGCGCATCACGCCCCGCTGCTGCCCACGATGGAAGGATGCGAGTTTCATTCCGGTTGCCCCAGGATTTGGATCCGGCCCGACGCATCCGCCACCGCGTCGCCCAGCACCGACGCCCGCCCGGTCAGCCAGTTGATCCGGATATACCGCCGGTTCCCACGAGGCGTCTCCACCAGGTCCGGCGGCTCGATGTACCGTCCATCCGTCTCCCTCGGATGGACCACGCTGCCCTTGACCAGGGCCACATACTCGTCCTGCCCCGACACCGGACGGCCGTCGGCGTCGTGCCGGACCAACTGGCCCAGGGGATTGAACGCCAGATAATTCATCCTCACTGCCGGGAACACCTGGTTGGTGATCACCAGCGTGAAGTTGTTGGTCGCCGCCCACGGCCGCTCGTACTCGTTGGTCACCGACGGCGTGTTCACGAACTTGGTGATCGGGAAGAAGGTCTTGTCAGGCAGCGTCCGCCAGGGAATGAGCTGCCGCGGGCTCTGCCGTCCGGGCTGTTCCCCCACCGAACGCCGCGAATAGAGGGTGTATCCCGTGAGGCGATAAGGAGCCAGATGACCGGCCTGCACCTCCACATTGGGCGGAGGAAAAAGCAGATAGACGGTCGTCCGGTCGTTGATCGCCCGCAGCCGCGCATACGCCAGATCGTCCAGCATCTGCCGCGTCGCGGCATCGATGGCATTGGACTCCCCAAGGCCCCGCAACGCCGGCAGGCCAATGGCGGCCAGAATCCCGATGATCACCACCACCACCAGCAACTCCGCCAGCGTGAAGGCCCTCGCCCCACGTCCGCTCCGATGTCCTCGCTCTGGAAGTGCCAACCGCATGCGTCTCGGAATTACTGCCAGCTCAGGATGTTGTCGCGGTTGACGCCCTGGTTGGCCTTGACATTGACCGACGCGGCCCGGTCGGGCCCGAACGACCAGGCCACCACCGGAGCCCGGATTTCCCAGGCATCCGAGGCCCCGGCCCCCTGGACCAGTCCGTTGAGGCCGCGCCCCGCTGCCGCCGGATCCTGCGACACCGTGTTGCGCCGGTAGAAGCCGTCCCGGCACAGGTTGTCGTAGTTGAGATCCATGGTGACGATGTAGGGCATCCCCCACGGATCCCGGTACAGCAGGTCGGTGCCCATGCCGGGACCGGTGTTCTGCGAATTGAACTTGGCGGTGAGAAAGGCGTTCTTCTGCGGGTTCTGCCGATGGTTCTCGTTCACCGTCGCCGCATCGGTGTCGGGACGTCGCGGCACATCCATCAGGATGGCCATCAGTTCCGCGTTCGAGACCTGGTAGGTAAGCCCGGCCCCGATGTTGTCCACCAGCGGCATCACCTCGGTGCCGCGCGGGGGCGCGAGGTTGGGCTGCTGGTTGGCGGGCGCCCCCTGGTGCCGCGTGCCGTAGGTGAAGTCCGGCGAATTGTCGTTCACCCCCCGCTCGCGCAGGGCCGGGCTGGCCGGGAACCGTCCGTACACCGATTGATACTGCTGCACCGCGCCAACGATCGAACTGATCTCCGTCCGGGCCTTCGAGATCTGCGCCTTCTTCTTCGCGCCGCCGATCGCCGGCAGAAGCATGCTGGCGAGGATGCCAATGATGGCGATGACCACCAGCAGCTCGATCAGCGTGAAGGCGCGCCGGCGTGGGCGCGGGTCCGGATGAGGACGGGAATGACGAATCGCGTTCATGGATTTACCTGCGGTGGCGTGAAGCGCGCGAAGGTTGCGAAAACCCCTTGCGGGTTGTCACTGGGATTCTCCCGCGACCCAGCCCGGGCGGACGCGGCACCGAGACCCTCGGGGCGGGGGTCGCACGGGACGATTTCACCTTGCCCGCCGGCCGGGCCGACGGCTTGGGCACGGATTTCACGTCGATGGACCAACGCTGCTCGCGCCAGCGCACCGCCACCGTCCGTACAGCCTGAGTTTGGCGGATCGAGGACCTCATAAACGCTACCAGTTGCTGAACACTCGCTTCTCCTTGCCGACCATGACCTCCGCCCAAAGGTCGAAACCGCCCACATTGTTGGTCGGTCCCGTCGAGACATAACGCCATGGATTGGCCCGGCTCCCGGCCACGGGAACGGGTTCCGTCGCGTTCAACGGCCAGTCGAACGGGGTCACCAACAGCTCCACCTCGCCCCCGCCGGCCACCGTCACCCGCCGCACGCCGGATGCCTTCGGACTCAGGTACGTCTGCGCCGGTTCGTCCGGGTTCACCGACACATTGAGGAACCCCGAGCGCCCGAACGCCTGCCGGATTTCCGCCGGCGACAGGGAATCGCTCGTTCCCTTCACCCGGAACCGGCCCCCCACCACCTCGGTACCCACAAGTTCGTAGTACAGCGGGTTGAGGGTGGGATCGACCCGGCGCGGCTGTCCGGCCGCGGCGGGCAGCACATGGTCCGGGGGATAGGCGTTGCGATCCGACTTGTACGCCTCGATCGCCGCCTCCAATTGCCGCAACTCGGCCTGGGCCCGCGAATTCACCCGTGCATTCTTGGCCGCGGCCGTCAGCCCCACCGTCAGCGCCGCCAGGACCGCGATGATGGAGATGACCGTGAGCAGCTCAATCAGCGAAAAACCGGCGGACGGTGTCGGGCGAAGGTTGGAAGAAAGCTTCATGCGTGTCCGGAAATGGGGTTTCAAGCGCCGCGCCCTCTGAGTTCCTCCTCCATGCGCTCGCTGAGCCACTGCTTCATCATGCTCTGGTAATTGAGGTAGCGGGACCGGGCGAGCCGCTTGACCCGGGCCAGCATCCGGGGGTCCATCCGCAGGGTGATGGTGACCGACTCCGAGGAGTCCGGCCCCGACGCCACCGCAGACTCCATCAGCCTCAGGTCGATCCGGTTCGCCTCCCAAAAGGCCACCTCCGCCTCCTCGCGATCGAACAACGGCACTTCGTCCCAGGACACAATCGGATTCATCGCCATCCTCCAGCGTTGCCCCCGCCGCTTCCTACTTCAGGGCCTGACTGACCTTCCGCTCGTAAAAGAACGCCTCCTCGGGCTCGAACGGTCGCGCCAGGATCACCCGGATCTGGCGCCCATTGGTGCGGTACACCGTGAAAACCCCCTTCCCCGCCACCGTGCGCCCCATGTGGAAGAACCGGGCCTGGGCCGTGAACCGGGGCGAGTCGGGGAGCAGCTTGATCGCGAAGGGATCCTCGAACGATTCCTCCACGTCCTGCTGCGTCAGGGACCCGATGAACTGGAACGAGGTGTGCGACCAGTCGAAGTCCATGTCGTCCCCACAATGTATGGTAATCGCCCATGCAAAGTAACTACAATGTATTTACACGGGCACCCCATGGTCCGTCAAGGTTTGGTTTTCAGTCGTCTCGTTCATCCGCTTCACTCCGGAGGGACGAGCTCCGCGGGTCCTCATCCCACCGCACCCTCTCCTGCGGCCTCGTGGAACCCGGCCCTCCGATTTCACCACCCCGCTTCACCCTTCGGAGGGACGAGCTCCGCGAGTCCTCATCCAACGCACCCTTCCCCTGCGGCCTCGTGGAACTCGGCCCTCCGATTTCACCACCCCGCTTCACCCTTCGGAGGGACGAGCTCCGCGAGTCCTCATCCCACCGCACCCCTCTCCTGCGGCCTC
>JAHCBA010000059.1 GCA_019634625.1 Verrucomicrobiia bacterium | reverse complement strand
TAATTAACAGAGGCTTGGTCAACAGCAATGTGTCGGGCTTATTCTTTCAAACTTCGTGCATATGCACGAAGTTTGAGTCCATTTTGGCGGAAGTGACGTCAGAGGACGGCGTCGGGAGGCGTCCGGGAGGGGAGGCGCCGCACTAGCGGTGGCCGGCGGAGGGAGGGAGCGGGGGCAGGCCGGGTTGGATGGGGAGGGGGGGGAGTTGGGTGACGAGGCGGCGCCAGGCAGCGCGTTCCGCGGGGGGGAGGGTTTCCCAGCGTTCGGCATGGCGGAGGAAGGCGGCGCGTTCGGCGGGGGGCATGCCGGCGAGACGGGCGAAGGAATCGATGCAGGTCTGGCGCTGGGCGGGGGGCAGGTTGCGGAAGCGCTGGAGGACGTCCTCCATCTGACGGCGTTCGGCGGGCGTCATGGCGGGGAGGGTCTGCGCATCGAGTGCGGCCGGCGGGTGCCGGAAGAACTCGCGCCACTGGGCCTGGGCGCGGTGGCGGTCGGCGTCGGAGAGGGCCTGCCAGCGTTGCCAGGCCGGGCCGGAGCCGGCGGGGGTGGCGGGTTCGGGAAGCGGTGGAATTCCCGGGGGGAGTGGCGGCTGGGGGGCGGTGCGAAGGCGGGCGAGGGTGCGAAGGGTGTCTTCGTGGGCGAGCAGGGTGTCGCGGTCGGCGGGTGCCAGTCGATCCCACCAGGCGAGGCGTTGGAGGAGGACGGGACGAAGGTCCTCGGGGGCGGAGTCGAGGAGGGCGGGGCGTTGATCCGCGGGGCGTCGGACGAGTTGCTGGAGGTGCCAGTAGAGATCGGTGACGCGCAGGCGTTCTTCACGTTGCTCGGGGGGGAGCGATTCGTATTCGGCGAGCCTGGAACGGAGGAAGGCGCGTTGCGGTTCAGGCCGCGAGGCGAGGGCCGAGGTGCGTTCGGCCTCGGGCATGCCGAGCCATTGGCGGAAGGTGCCGACGGGCGATGCCGGGAGTGGGGTCGCAGAGGGGGCGTGGGGGAGGGGAGGGGAGGGGAGGGTGACTGCCGGCGGGGTGGCGACGGGTGCGGCGAGCAGGGTGAGGGGAAGGAGGACGAGGAGTGGAAGGGCCGCGCGGCGGCGAGGGAGGGCGATGGCGGGGGCGGGGTTCATTGGAGGGCGGCGAGGAGTTCATCGTCCACCTGGGGCCAGGAATCGCCGAAGTGGCGGATGACCTCGAAATCTTCGAGGGCGGCGGGGGGCAGTTCGGCGAGGAGCTGGAGGGCAGCCAGTTCGCGTTCGGCCTGCAAGAGACGTTCCTGGCGGTGCTGGCGGTGGAGATTCCAGCCGACGCCGAGGGCGGTGAGGAGCAGGAGGGTGGCTGCGGCCGGGATCCAGCGGGGCCAGGGGAGGCGCAGGGTCCTGGGGCGGCGGGTGGCGCGGGTCTGGGAATCGGACTGGCGATCGAGACGGGCGAGGACCTGGTGGGTGAAGTTCGAGGGAACGGGGACCGGAGGGAGGCGGCGCAGGGCGCGGGCGACGGCGGCGTCGGACTGCCAGTCGGCGGTGGTTTCGGGATGAAGGTCGAGCCAGCGGGCGAGACGCCGTTCCTCGTCGGGATGGAGGTCGCGGCGGAGCAGGACGTCACGGAGGGAGGGACGGGGATCGTCGCTCATGTCACGGAGGGTTCAAAACCGGGCACGGGGAAAAGTTGTTTCCGGGGTGCCGGCGGCGGCGGCATTCCATTCGCCGGTGCGGAGGTAGGCTTTGAGGCGGAGCTTGAGGGTTTCGCGGGCGCGATGGATGAGGGACTTGGTGGCCGAGACGGAGACGCCGAGGATGCGGGCGATGTCCTCGTAGGCGAGTTCCTGTTCGCGGAGGAGGAGGAGGGCGGAGCGTTGGGACTCGGGCAGGTCGCGGAGAGCTTCTTCGATCTTCGCATCGAGTTCGGAGAGGAGCACTTCACCGATCACGCCGGGGCTGCGGGTATCCTCGAAGGTTCGTTCCGGCGGGGCATCGCCGGCGGGGCCGGGGGCGTCGAGGGATTCCGTGGGGTGCCGGCCGCGGCGGCGGAGTTCGTTGAGGCAGAGGTTGCGGGCGATGGTGAAGAGCCAGGTGGCGAAGCGGGAGGCGACGCGGTAACGGGCGGCGGCCTTCCAGACCTGGACGAAGACCTGCTGGGCGATGTCTTCGGCTTCATCGGGATCGCGGAGGGTGCGGAGCACGAAGCCGAGGATGGGCTGGCGGTACTTCCCGACGAGGGACTCGAAGGCGGCGCGGTCGCCGCGCTGAACGCGCAGCATCAGGGCGACATCCTGGTCGTGACCGTCGATCATGGCGGACAGGATAGGGCGGGAGGACTGCGTTTGGAAGCCTGCCGGGTGGAATGCGCGCTGGACTGGGGTGGGGATTCGGGGGTGGACTGGGTTTGGATGCGTTTGTTACCGGGACAGCGATGGATGAGCGAAGCGGAGCCCGAGCTGGGGCTTGGGCTGGTGGTGGAGGGCGACGGGGTGCAGGTGAGGGTGCGATTTCCCGCGAGCGGGGAGGAGCGGCGGTATGCGGTGGGATCGGCACCGCTGCGGAGGGTGGTGTTTCGACCGGGCGAACGGGTGACGGCGGGGGAGGGGGCGAGCTGGCTGGTGGCGGCGGTGGAGGAGGAGGGCGGGGTGTTGCGATACCGGGGTGAGGGAGGGGAGGAGGCCCTGGAGAGCGCGTTGTGCGATGCCGTGGGGTACGGGTCTCCGGAGGAGCGGCTGGCGACGGGCCGGGTGGATCCGGTACGGATCCATGAGCTGCGGTGGCGGGCGCTGGGGCATCAGCACCGGCGGCGGCAGTCGGCAGTGCGGGGGTTCGTGGGGGGGCGGATGGATCTGATCCCGCACCAGTTGTCGATTGCGGCGGAGGTGACGGGGCGGGAGCGGCCGCGGGTGTTGCTGGCGGACGAGGTGGGATTGGGGAAGACGATCGAGGCGTGCCTGATTCTGCACCGGATGCTGGCGACAGGGCGGGCGGCGCGGGTGCTGGTGGTGGTGCCGGAGCCGCTGGTGCACCAGTGGTTTGTGGAGCTGCTGCGACGGTTCAACCTGCGGTTCCACATTTTCGATGAGGAGCGGTGCCGGGCGATCGCGGCGGGGGATCCGGAGGCGAACCCGTTCCTCGACGACCAGTGGGTATTGTGCGGGCTGCCGTTGCTTTTGAATCCGGGCCGGGCGGCGCAGGCGGGCGGGGCGGGCTGGGACTTGCTGGTGGTGGACGAGGCGCATCACCTGCGTTGGGGTGTGGAGGGGGCGGGCCCGGAGTATCTGGCGGTGGAACGGGTGAGCCGGAGTTCGGAATGCCTGCTGCTGCTGACGGCGACGCCGGAGCAACTGGGATTGGCGGGGCATTTTGCGCGGCTGCGGCTTCTGGATCCGGACCGGTATCCGGACTTGAAACGATTCGAGGAGGAGACGCGGCACTACGGGGAGGTGGCGTCGGTGGCGAACCGGCTGGCAGGGGGGGCGAAGCTGTCGCCGGCAGACCGGCGGCGGTTGCATGGGATTCTGGGATCGGAGCCCGGGGAGATCCAGGGGCGGCTGGAGGCGCTGGCCCGGGGTGATGCGGCGGCGCGGGAGGCGTTGGTGTCGGATCTGCTGGACCGGCACGGGACGGGGCGGGTGATGTTCCGGAACACGCGGGCGGCGATGAAGGGATTTCCGCGGCGGGTGCCGTGTCCGGAGCCCCTGACGGTGGAGGGGGAGACGGAGCGTGAGCTGGAGAGGCTGGCCTGGGAGTTCGAGGCGGACCGGGTGGTGGGGGAGCGGTCCGGGGCGCAGGGGAAGGGGACGGGGCTGGATCTGGGGCGGGATCCGCGGATTGTGTGGCTGGCGGGATTCCTGCGGAACCATCCGGAGGCGAAGGTCCTGACGCTGACACGGACGCGGGAGAAGGTGGTGGCGATCGACGAGGCGCTGCGGCGGGAGGTGTCGGTGCCGACGGCGTTGTTCCATGAGGATCTGGAGCTGGTGCAGCGGGATCGGAATGCGGCGTGGTTTGCGGAGCCGGACGGGGCCCGGATGCTGGTGGCGTCGGAGATCGGGAGCGAGGGGCGGAACTTCCAGTTTGCGCATCATCTGGTGTTGTTCGATCTGCCGCTGGATCCGGAGCTGGTGGAGCAGCGGATCGGGCGGCTGGACCGGATTGGGCAGAGCGAGGACATCCGGATCCACGTGCCGTATGTGAGGGGGAGCGCGCAGGAGGTGTTGTTCCGGTGGTTCCATGAGGGGCTGGATGCGTTCGGGCACAATCTGGTGGCGGGGCGGGAGTTGCTGGAGCGGTTTGGGGAGGAGGTGCGGGATCTGGCGCAGGACTATCACGAGACGCAGTCGGTGCGGGAGGGGGAATTGGACGATCTGGTGGAGCGGACGCGGAAGGTCCGGAAGGAGATCGAGCAGCGGCTGGAGGCGGGGCGGGACCGGTTGCTGGAGCTGAACTCGTTCCGGCCGGCGGTGGCGGAGCGGATTGTGGAGGGGGTTCGGGCGATGGATCGCGAGCCGACGCTGGAGGCGTTCATGCTGGAGGCGTGGGATCACTACGGGGTGCCGGTGGAGGATCTGGGGCCGAGGCGGTACCGGCTTGGGGGGGACGGGGTGTATTCGGAGTCCTTTCCGGGGCTGCCGTCCGGGGGATGTCTGGTGACGTTCGACCGGGCGCTGGCCCTGGTGCGGGAGGATCTGGTGTTTCTGACGTGGGATCATCCGATGGTGACCGGGGCGTTGGATCTGCTGCTGGGGTCTCCGGATGGGAACAGCGCCTGGGCGGTGTGGCCGGAGGCGCCGCGGCGCGGGCTGTGGCTGGAGACGGTGCATCTGGTGGAATGCGTGGCACCGGCGCGATGGATGGTGGACCGGTTCCTTCCGGCGACGCCGATCCGGCTGTGGGTGGATGCGCGCGGGGGTGACGTGACGGCGGAGGCGGAACGGGGATTGGGGGGGGCGCGGCTGGTGGACGGGGATGGGCACGAGGATCTGGACAGCGATGCGGTGCGGTCGGTGTTGCCGTCGATGCTGGCGGCGAGCCGGGCGTTGGCGGAGGGGCGGGCGGGTCCGGTGCGCGAGGAGGCGGTCACGCGCATGGAGGCGGAACTGGGCCACGAGGCGGAGCGGTTGCGGGCGCTGGCGGCGGTGAACCCGGCGGTCCGGCCGGAAGAGGTGGAAGGGATTGAGGCACGGCGTGCGGCGTTGCGGGGGCATCTGCTGGGGGCACGGCTGCGACTGGACGCGGTGCGATGGATCTGGCTCGGCGCGGGGCGGGGGCGGGGATAGGGTGCGGGGGATGGCGAACGTGCAACCTGAACTGCGGCGGGTGGGGGTGACGAGCGTGCTGCGCCGGTGCGAGTTGTTTGTCGGACTGTCGAGCGACGAGATGGAGCGGGTGGTGGAGCTGACGGTGACGAAGACGCTGGACCGTGGGGAGTATCTGTTCCGGCAGGGCGAACCGTCGCGCGGATTCTATGTGGTGCAGAGCGGGAGCATTCTGGTGCACCGGGTGACGGCGGCGGGGAAGGAGCAGGTGATCCAGGTGTTCCGGGCGGGGCAGTCGTTTGCGGAGGCGACGCTGGCGAGCGAGAGCGGGTATCCGGCGGATGCGCGGGCGACGGAGCCGACGTCGGTATTGCTGGTGCGGAAGGACGGATTTGTGGAGTTGTTGAAGCAGCGTCCGGAACTGGCGTTGCGGATGCTGGCGTCGATGTCGATGCATCTTCGGGCGCTGGTGGGGCAGTTGGAGGATCTGACCCGGAAGGATGTCGAGACGCGGCTGGCGCACTGGCTGTGGCGGCAACGTCCGGAGCCGGACCGGGCAGAGCCGTACACGGTGGAATTGCGGGGAACGAAGCGGGCGCTGGCGGCGGAATTGGGGACGGTGAGCGAGACGCTGTCGCGGACCCTGGCGAAGCTGCGCGAGATGGAATGGATCGAGGTGGACGGGCCGCGGATCACGGTGCGGAACCCGGACGGTCTGCGCGGAGTGGTGGCTCGGTCGCTGGGGGAATGAGGACGCCCGGCGGGGGGTGCCTCCGCCGGGCGTCAGCGGGTGTCAGTGGGCGTCAGTGGGCGTCAGTGGGCGTCAGTGGGCGTCAGTGGGCGGCGGCGGTATCGGGGCCGACGGGGAGGCGGCGCAGGGCGTTCTGGCCCTGGCGACTGAAGTCGATGGATTCGCCGAGGATGCGGGCGGCCTCCTGGGGGGCATGGAAGCCCATGGAGTTTTCGGCCTCGATGAAATCGACGTAGAACTTGGCTTTGCGCTGGAAGTCCTGGGCGGCGAGGAAGGCGGGGTTGTTGGTGGCGATGCCGGAGGAGCGGACCGTGGCGAGGTCATCGATAAGGTCCATGAGGGCGTCCATGGCGAGGTTGCGCATCTTGTAGGTGCGGTCCTGGATGGTGAACGCGCGCTGGAGGAGTTCCTCTTCGGGCCAGTGGTGGCAGGTCTGGCAGGCCTTCTGGACATTGAGGAGGGGGCTGCGGACGTGGTGATCGCTGATCTTGAGGGCGCCGACGCGTTTGTAGGGCATGTGGCAGTCGGTGCAGGCGACACCGGAGCGGGCATGGATGCCCTGGCTCCAGAGTTCGAATTCGGGATGCTGGACCTTGAGGGCGGCGGCGCCGGTCTCGGCGTGGGTCCAGTCGCGGTGCCCGACCTCATCGTAGTAGGCGAGCATGTCCTCGACCTTGAGGCCCTTGCTCCAGGGATAGACCAGGCGCTTTTCGGGGCCTTTGAAGTAGTACTCGACGTGGCATTGGGCGCAGACGAAGGAGCGCATTTCCTGGCGGGAGGCGTGGCGCTGAACATCGTAGTCGGGGATGCCCTCGGCGGCCTTGGCGGCGCGGATGCCCTCGATGAAGGCGGGGCGGGTGATACGGAGTTCCATCGTCTGGGAATCGTGGCAGTCGATGCAGGTGACCGGATGCTGGACGTGCTGTCTGGCCTCGGCGAAGGGCATCTGGTTCAGGGCCTCGAAGCCGCGGAAGAGATCGCCGTCACCGGCGCGCATGTAGGGGACATAGACCGAGGCATGGCAGTTGAGGCAGGTACCGGGTTGGGCGACGGCATGCTGGCGTTCGGTGAAGGTCTGGTCCTCGAGCATGTAGGCATGGCCGCGGTCCTCGCGGAAATCGCGGGCGAAGGCGTAGCCGGCCCACATGCGTTTGAGGCGGGTGTCTTCTTCGAGGCGGGACTGGGCGACGATGGAGCGGGGGTCGGCATCGGTGGGGGTGCGGGGGAGGGCCTCGCTGCCGCCGTAGCGGGTGCGTTGCTGGTCGGTGGTACGGAGGTAGTCGTCGTAGTGGAGGGGAAAATTCTTGCCCCAGATGGCGGGGTCCTCGGTTTCGTCGGTGAGTTCGACGACACGGAAGAAGGGGTTCCGGGCCTCCTGCTTGTGCTCGAGGATGTTCATGAGCAGGGCGAGGCCGCCGACGGCGAGGAGGGCGGCGACGAGGGCGGTGACCACGAAGGCGACGAGGGTGCGGCGCGGCGGTGGGGCGGCGGGGCCGGGGGGGGTCGGGGTGTTCATGGGGTGCGGTGGGGTGCGGTTGAGGGGGAGGGGGAAGGGTGCGAAAGGGAGGGGCTAACGATTGGGATGGCCGACCTCGCGATGGCAGCGGATGCAGGAGAGTTCGCGACCGTGACCGGGGTGTCGGTCGATCTGGTCCACGATTTCGGAGTGGCAGCGGCGGCAGTTGTCCTCGGTGACGCGCAGGCTGACGTCGCGGGCGCGGATGGGGTCATCGAAGGTGCCGGTGGTGAAGTAGAACGAATGCCAGAAGCCGTTCTCGGCCTTGACGTAGTATTTGGGGATGAGGGCGTGGGGGGTATGGCAGTCGTTGCAACTGGCGACGGCGCGGTGACTGCCGTGGTGCCAGGCGTCGTAATGCTCGCGCATGACGTGGCAATTGGCGCAGGCGGCCGGGTTGTCGGTGAGATAGGAGCCGCCCTTGGCGTAGATGAAGGTGAAGGCACCGACGCCGAGGGCCGCACCGATGGCCGTGCCGAGGATGGCGCCCTGGATCACGCTGGCCTTCATGGGGATGCCCTGGAGCGAACCAGATTTCTACCCGGCATGGCAACCGCATCCGGCGAACGATTCGGCGCTGGCATCGGATTCCGGCAGGAACTCGACGCGCCAGGAGCCATCGGGGAGGTGGGTGGTGCGGTGACCGAAGCCGCAACGCCCGAGCTTGGTGTAGAGGGGAACCGGTTCGAACGGGGCAAGGATGACGAGGGACTGCCCGGGGATGAGGCGGGAGACGGCGTCTTCGATGGCATCGCACGGGCTGCCGCCGGCATCGAGGATGGGACGGACATCGAGGGTGTGGGAGGGGACGAAGGCGATGGGAACGGCGGCGGGACGGCAGGAGCCGCGGGTGCCGGGTTTGGGTTGGAAGCCGGGGTCGGGGAAGGGTCCCTTGCGGATGCGGACCTGCCACACCTGGGGGCCCTGCTGGAGGTAATCCCAGTGGAACTGACCGGTCCATTCAGCGGCGAACTGGTAGTAGAGGGGGATGGGATCGTGATCGTTGGTGAGGAGGATGGCGCCGTCTTCGGGAAGGGCGTGCCAGGTGTCGAAGATCGTGGGGTGCCGGTCGCGGGGCGGGATGGAACGGACGTCGATGGGATGGTCGGTCGGAGCGTTGCTCATGGGGAAAGGAGGTAGCATGGAGATTGGGGCCGGGCCTTGATGCGCATCAAGCGGAAGGCGCAAACGGCCGATAGACCCTCGGAGTGAATGCAGTTGTGACCCAGGACCCCGCGGAATCCGGCGCTGGCCGGATGGCGGAGCGTCAGGTGGCGATGGTGCTGGGGGAGGCGCTTTGTGCGGTGCCGGTGAAGGTGGTGCGGGAGGTGGTGCGATTGCCGAGCCTGCCGACGCCGCGACAGGGGGTATCGGTGCTGCGGGGGGTCATTCGGTTGCGGGGCCAGATCGTTCCGGTGGTGGACCTGAGGGCGGGTGGAACGGGGTTGGCGAACGAATCGGCGAAGCGATCGTGTGTGGTGGTGCTCCAGATGGAGGCGCCGCCCGCGGGCCTCGGGTTGGTAGGATTGGTGGTGGACAGCGTCCGGGAGATCGGGGAGCACGAGGAGGGGCACATTCCGCAGGTCTCGGAGTTGATGGCGGGTCCGGTGGTGGAGGCGCTGAAGTTGCGGGGAAGCGTGGAGGGGGTGCTGCAGCGGTTGCGGGACGAGGCGCGGGAACGGGGGATGGGATAGCAGGCGGTCAGGGGTTTTTGAGATAAGGGGCGAGGATGGGCTGGAGTTCGCGGACGGTGCGAGCGGGCCAGAGTTCCGGGGCGGTGAGGAGGGCGGTTTTGAGGGCGGAATGGGCGCGGGACGACGGGGTTTCCGGGATACGCGGGAGGACTTCCAGGATGAGGCGCTGGGCGGTGGCGGCGTTGGCGTGGAGATGTTCCATGACCACCGGGAGGCTGACGTGGTCGTCCTCGTTCCAGCAGTCGTAGTCGGTGACCATGGCGGCGGTGGCGTAGGCGACTTCGGCTTCGCGGGCGCACTTGGCCTCGCCGAGGTTGGTCATGCCGATGACGGCGTGACCGGCGGCACGATTGGCGAGGGATTCGGCCTGGGTGCTGAAGGCGGGGCCTTCCATGCAGACGTAGGTGCCGCCGTCGTGGCAGCGGATGCGAAGGCGCCGGGCGCTGGCGACCAGGATGCGGCGGAGGTCTTCGCACATGGGATGGGCGAAGCCGACGTGGGCGACGATGCCGCGGCCGAAGAAGGTGTGGGTGGCGGACTGCTTGGTGCGGTCGAGGAACTGGTCGGGGAAGACGATGTCGCGGGGGCGGTAACGTTTCTGGAGGGAGCCGACGGCGCTGATGGAGACGATCCAGGCGACGCCGAGTTTCTTGAGGGCCCAGATGTTGGCGCGGTGGGGAAGTTCGCTGGGGAGGAGGCGGTGACCGCGGCCATGGCGTGGGAGGAAGACGACCTCGCGTCCGGCGAGGCGGCCGGTAAGGAGTTCGTCGGAGGGGGGACCGAAGGGGGTGCGGACCTTGACCCAGCGGGTGTCGGTGAAGCCTTCGATCTGGTAGAGTCCGGTGCCGCCGATGATGCCGATGGGATGGGCCATGCGGAGGCGTGTGTAGCGGGGAGGGCGGGGGGGCGTCAACGAGGCGCCGTGGGGGGTGCCGGATGGGGGGTGCGGCATCTTAGTTTTTCAGCAGTCCTCGTTCCCGTTCTCGTAACCTGAGACCTGAGACCTGAGACCTGAGACCTGAGACCTGAGACCTGAGACCTGAGACCTGAGACCTGAAAGTGGCATCACCCGATTGGGGTACCCCTGTCGGGGAATTGCGGGGGCGGAGAGGGATTGGGGACGATGGAGGGGTGGCGACGTTAAGGCGCGAGGATGTGACCCTGCACTATGAGCGTTCCGGAATTGGGGCGCCGGTGCTGATGATCCAGGGGGTGGGGGTGACGGGGGAGGGGTGGCGTCCGCTGGTGGACGAGCTGGCGCGGGACCATTCGGTCTTGTTCTTCGACCATCGGGGGATTGGGCGGAGCGTGCCGTGCGGGGGGCCGATCACGATCGAGGCGATGGCGGGGGATGCGGCGGCGCTGATGGAGGCGGCGGGATGGCGTTCGGCGCATGTGGTGGGGCATTCGATGGGGGGTGTGGTGGCGCAGCAACTGGCGTTGGATCATCCGGGGCGGGTGCGGAGTCTGTCGCTGCTCTGCACCTTTGCGCGGGGGCGGGACGGGGCGCGCCTGACGCCATGGTCGATATGGATGGGAATGCGGACGCGGTTGGGGACGCGGGGAATGCGGCGGCGGGCATTTCTGGGGATGCTGATGTCAAGGCGGCACCGGGCCATGGGGGATCTGGACGCCGTGGCGGGGCGGGTGGCGGCATGGATTGGGCGGGATCTGGCGGAATGGCCGGGGGTGGTGGGACGCCAGGTTGGGGCGCTGCGGCGGCACGGTGGGTCCGGGCGATTGGGCGAGCTTGAGGGGATTCCGACGTGGGTGCTGAGTGCGGCGGAGGATCCGATCGCTCCGCCGCGGTACGGGCGGCGTCTGGCCGAGCTGATCCGGGGGGCGCGGTACGAGGAGATGGAGGATGCGTCGCACGGCGTGATCTTGTTTCAGGGGGCCGAAGTGGGATGCCGCATGCGGCAGTTTATTGCGGCGTCGTCGTCGGGGGTACTGGGACGGGAGCCAGGGGGATCGGGTGCCCCGATTGGGGGATTGGATCGGGTGGGTCAGGCATGAGTGGGTTGAGGGCATGCGAAGGATGTTGTTGCGGGTGGGACGCGGCGTGGTTGGGGCGGTGATTGGGATGGGGTGGATGGCGGGGCTGCAGGGAGGGGCGGCGGAGATGGGAGTGGGAAGGGATGGGATGGGGCGGCCGGTGCTGGGGGTGACGGCGGCGGCGGACCAGGTGGTGGTGTTGGAGCGGGCCGGGGCATTGGGGGAATGGGGCGAATGGGTGCGGGGTCATGGACCGCTGGAAGGGGTGGTGGACCGGACGGCGGTTGGGGTGCCGGGCGTGTTTTATCGGGGGTTGCTGCGACTGCGGACTGGGGAGGACGACTGGAAGAACCTGGTGCAGGGGGTGGGCGAGGAGGCGTTTCGGTCGGAGGAACCGCCGCCTTGGAAGCTGGAGGCGAGGTGGATCAAGTTTGCGATCGAGCTGGACCGGCCGGACCGGGTGATTTTTCAGGACAGCGGGCGGTACCGGTTCCACTACGATTTCGCGGTGGAACGAATGCCGGCGTTCCGGGGGATGACGCGGGCGGAGTTCGATGCGGTGACATTGAGGGTGGCGGGGCAGCGGGCGGTGCTGGGGGCGGTGTTGTTTCCGCCGACGCCGGAACTGCGGGAGGTGGCGATTCAACTGGTGGGGCACGATGCCTATCCGCGGGAGGCGGTGGCCGAGTGGTTTGGAACGGTGCGGGCGGCGATCCTTGGGCCTGAGAATCTGGCGGCGTTCTACCTGCCGACGTTCGAGCAGGCGGAGGTGGCGCGGGAACATCGCGACTGGTTTGCGGGGCAGGGGATTCCGGTGGGGACGGCGGGGAGATGGGTGACCGGGGACGAGTGTTACGCGCCGGGATGGGCGCTGGGCCGGATGACGTGGGTGCCTGCGGCGGAGATCGGGACGGCGTACCGGGAGGGGAGGTTGCGCCCGGACGACGTGCTGTTGACGGAGGCGGTGCCGGCGGAGGTGCCGCCGCTGGCGGGGATTGTGTCGTTGAGCCCGGCCACGCCGAACTCGCATGTGGCGCTCCTGGCGAAGTCGTTTGGGATTCCGTTTGTGCATCTGGCGGGGGAGGAGGCGGAGGAGGCGCTGCGGGGGTGGGCGGGGCGGGAGGTTCTGGTGCGGGCGGTGCAGCAGTTTCTGGGTTGCGAGGTGTGGGTGTGGCCGATGGGGAGTGAGATCGAGGCCCCGATGCGGGAGGCGATTCTGGCGCACAAGGCGGCGCCGCGGTTGGACATCGAGCCCAAGGCGGCGCGAGGCGTGTTTCATGTGGCGGTGGATCCGCTGGGGCCGGGGGATCTGAGGCATGTGGGGGGGAAGGCGGCGAACTTCGGAATCCTGAGGCAATCGTTGCCCGGGAACTCGCCGTCGCCGGCGATCGCCTTCACGTTCGACCTGTGGGATGCGTTTCTGGAGCAGGGATGGGCGGGTGGGGGGACACTTGGGGCGTGGGTGGAGGCGAGGCTGGGAGGGTTTGCGTGGCCGCCGGACATGGGGGCGGTGCAGACGGCGCTGGCGGAGGTGCGGGATGGGGTGAGGAACCGGGCGGATTTCACGCCGGTGCAGAAGCAGGCGATTCTGGAGGCGCTGGTGGGGGCGGGGTTCGATCCGATGCGGAAGATCCGGTTCCGGAGTTCGACGAACATGGAGGACAGCGAACAGTTCATCGGGGCGGGGTTGTACGACAGTTACAGCGGATGTCTGGCGGACGATCTGGACGACGACACGGCGGGGCCGAGCCGGTGCGATCCGGAGGAGCGTGCGGAGCGCGGGGTGTTCCGGGCGTTGCGCCGGGTGTACGCGAGTTTCTTCAACGACAATGCGTTTCTCGAGCGGTTGCGGCACGGGGTGAACGAGGCGGACGTCGGGATGGCCGTGCTGGTGCATTACTCGGCGCCGGACGAGATCGAGCGGGCGAACGGGGTGGCCACGATGGAGATCCGGCGAAGCGGCGCGTTGCGGACGATCAACGGGACCCTGGTGACGCAGGTGGGGGCGGTGTCGGTGAGCAATCCGGAGGGGGGCGCGCGGCCTGAGGTGGTGAAGGTCACGCGGTTTTCGTCCGGGCCGCCGTTCTTCGAGGTCGAGTCGCGGTCGAGTCTGGTGCCGCTGGGGGGCGAGGTGCTGGAGTGGACGGGGGAGTACGAGGAACTCTACGGCCTTCTCGACGCGGCGAGCCGGGAATGGGAGCGGGTGATGCCGCCGCAGGACCGGTGGATCCTCGATTTCGAATACAAGAAGCTGGCGCCGGACGACCGGTTGAGTGTGAACCAGATCCGGCCGCTGCCGTTGCCTCCCGAGCAGGGTCCGGTGACGTTCTGGCTGCTGAACACGGAGGGTCGCTGGGGGGTGGAACAGGGGGAATTCGGGGAATTGATGGCGCTGCACCGGCTGAAGTCGTTCTGGGAATTCGAGACACGCCACACGCGTTGGGACGAGGCGTCGCTTGGGGAGACGCTGTTCGATCGCGTCGAGGGGCGCTGGATCGAGGGTCTGGAGGAACGGACGCTGGCGGGTCCGATCGCGACGTTGCCCGGGTACCGGTATGGTCTCGGCGAGGAGGCGACCGAGGACGCCTGGGAATCGGACTGGGCGACCTGGCGGTTGCGGGTGCATCGAGGGATCCATGTGCCGAACGGGGCCGGGCCGGTGGCGGTGCTCCAGGATGCGCGGGTCGAGTGGGAGGCGCGCTATGCCAGCCCGCAACCGACGCTGGAGGTCCGGTCTGACGGGGTGATCGCCAACACGACCACTTCGCGCGAGAGCGTCAATCTGGTGCCGCTGACGCCGGTGGGACCGGGCAGCAAGCGGCAGGAGCGGATGGGACGGAAGGGGGGATGGGAAGTGCGGACCGAGTTCTACTGGCCGCCGGAGCCGAAGGGCATTGTGGCGGGGTACACGGCGCCGTTGCAGGCGTGGGTGGAGACGACGGTGACGGGGTTCACGTCGAGGCCGGTGGTATTGCGGGGCGATTTCTCACAGACCTACCGGCCGGGGCACCACAACTTCTGGGAGGAGTTTCTATTCGATCCGTGGCTGGAGCCGGGGTTGGAGCCCGACCTGCTGGCGGAACTGGCGGCGGCGGATATCCGGGGCTGGCGGCTGGTGTGGGACGGACCGGACGTGAGCCAATGGTCGGTATTGGGGATGGACGGGCGGTTCCGGGAACTCCGTTGAGGGGTGGGGCGTGCATGCCGGAGTTGCGGGGAGAGGTGCGAACTTCGCGAAGCGTCGCCTCGGAGGGCCGGGTTCCACGAGGCCGCAAGGGTGTGGAGCGCTGGCTTGTGGACTCGCGGAGCTCGTCCCTCCGACTGGCTCCCTCCTCACCCACACCTCCGGGATGCACCGGAGGCAGGGGCACCGCGCGGTTGAGTGTGGTGAGAGGCTGGGGTTGGATGGCGTCATGCCTGCGTGGTGGGTCTGGACATGTATCGCCCTCGGGTCATGGGGCATTTGGGCTGTGTTATCCCGGGGGCTGGGCGAGGCGCTATCGGCCGGGGGGAGCCAGGCCTTGTCCACGCTGGGGATGTTGCCCCTGCTGGGGGCGCTTGCGGTGCGGAGCCGCGGTGCCTGGCGGAAGGGGGCATGGCGGGGCATTGGACTGGCGATGGCGGGAGGGACGGTGACCTGCCTGGGGAACGTGGCGTATTACGGGGTGTTGGGGAGGGGTGAGAAGGTGGCCACGGTGGTGTCATTGACGGCGATGTATCCACTGGTGACGGTGCTGCTGGCGGTATGGATTCTGGGGGAGCGATTGAACCGGGTGCAGTGCCTGGGGCTGGGGTTGTCCCTGGCGGCCATCTGGCTGTTCAACGGGCCTGGCGGGGGCGGTTGGCTTTCGTCGGCGGTGGTCCTGGCGCTGGTGCCCATCGCGCTTTGGGGCATGTCGGGGTTTCTGCAGAAGGTTGCGACCCGCCATGTGGTCGCCGAGCTGGCGGCGTTCTGTTATCTGCTGGCGTACGTGCCGGTGGGGATGGTGCTGGCGTGGCGCGAATCGTGGCCGGAGGCGATGACGGGAGAGGTGTGGGGTTTGGGGCTGGCGCTGGGATTTTTTCTGGCCCTGGGCAATGCCTCGATGCTGGCGGCCTATGCACGGGGCGGGAAGGCGGCGGTGGTTGCGCCGTTGAGCGGATTATACCCGGTGGTCAGCGTGCCCATCGCGGTGCTGGTGCTGGGCGAGAGGATTGGTGTTGTGGAGGGTTTGGGAATCCTGTGCGCGCTCGCCTCGGTGGTGGCGTTGTCGCGCGAGTCGCCGGCGGTCCCCATTCCGGCGGATCAAGACGCCGTTTCCCGCGGGTCGTGTGCGGAGACGGCGCCCTCGCCACGGGATCCTGCCTGATTCGACTCGAGTTGCACATTTTCCTGCACCGGTGGCGGGGACGGCTGCGATGGGGGTGCGGTTTGGCGGCTCGGGCTGTTCGGGCTTCGAGTGGAGCGGAGGATCAGGAAGACCACAAGGCCCACCACAACGGCCGCCCCCAATGCCAGGAAGCCGAGGACAATGAGAATGCCGATGATCTCGGGCCATCCGAGCATCGCGAGGAGGGTGGGAAAAGGCGCAGTCATGATGCTGGCAGTGGTTACTCCATGCGCCGATGGGATGCGAGACCGATTACGATGGAACGATCCCGTCGGACCGCCACGACGGGGTCCCGCCGGGATTGGAGCGCCGCCGGGTCAGAGCCTTTTCCGTTCGAGGGCGACGCCGGTGACGAGGCTGGCGAGTTTGCGACGGGCGGCCCAGCGGGCGGTCTGGCTGAGTCCGCAGTCGGGGGCGAAGACGAGACGGTCGGCGGGGGCGAGTTCGAGGCAGCGCCGGACGCGGCGGGCGATGTCGTCGGGGGTCTCGAGGTAGTAACTCTTCACGTCGATGACGCCGACGGCGACGTCGCAACGGGCGGCGATCGGGGTGATGGCATCGAGTTCGGCGAATTCGCGGCTGGCCATCTCGACGTGCATTTCGTCGCAGCGGAAATCGAGGAAGGCAGGGAACATGGGGGCGAGGACGCGGGGGCCGACGGCGCGTCCCCTGTAATTGCCGAAGCAGAGATGGGTGCAGAGGCGGGTCCGGCCGGCGACGGTTTCGACGGTGCGGTTGAAGATGTCCACGAAGCGCCGGGGATCCTCGCGATGGGCGTAGCAGCTCATGCTGGGTTCATCGACGCTGATTTCGGCGCAGCCGGCGGCGACGAGGTCTTCGAGTTCGCGGCGGACGATTGGGAGGAGGGCTTCGGTGACGGCCCAGCGGTCCGGGTAGCCGAGGTCGGGATTGGGGACGAGGCGGCCGGAGAGGGTGTAGGGGCCGGGGACGGAGGCTTTGAGGGCGGGCCGGGTGGCGGGATCGGGGCGGAGGGCTTCGGCGCAGCGCTGGAGGCGGCGGAACTCGGCGACGGCCCCGAGGCCTCGTGGGGCCTGGATTTCGCCGGTGATCGGATGGCGTCCGCGCTGGTCATGGGCGGGCGGGCCAAAGCGCCGGGGCGGGGAGGATTCGAGGGCGATGCCTTCGAGGTGGCCGTAGAAGGACAGATTGAAGTCGAGGCGGGTTTGTTCGCCATCGGTGACGACGTCGAGGCCGGCGGCCAACTGGTCGTGGAGGGCGGCGACCACGGCGTCTTCCTGGAGTTCGGCGAGGTCGTCGGGACCGAAGCGGCGGAGGCGTCGGCTGGCGAGTTCGAGCCAGCCGGGGAAGGGGTAGGAACCGATGACGGAGGTGCGGAGCGGATGGGAGGTCATGGGGCGGAGGGCGGAGGGTGGGAGATTGGGGTCGGAGGTCGGAGGGTGGATCAGTCGAAGATCACGGTGCGGTTGGCGCAGAGGAAGACGCGGTCATCGAAGACGAGGCGGAGGGCACGGGCGAGGACGAGTTGTTCGATGTCGCGTCCGGACTGGCGGAGGTGTTCGGCGGTGTGGGAATGGTCCACGGGGATGACCTGTTGGACGATGATGGGGCCCTGGTCGAGATCGGCGGTGACGAAGTGGGCGGTGGCGCCGATGACCTTCACGCCGCGGTCGAAGGCCTGGTGATAGGGGCGGGCGCCGGCGAAGGCGGGGAGGAAGGAGTGATGGATGTTGACGATGCGACTGGGGAAGCGGGCGACGAAGGGGCTGGAGAGGACCCGCATGTACTTGGCGAGAACGAGGAATTCGGGGGTGTATTGGGCGAGAGTCTGGAGGAGGGCGGCTTCGTGGGCATCGCGGTCGAGGCCGGCGTGGGGGACATGGTGGAAGGGGAGATCGAAGCGGCGGACGAGGGGTTCGAGTTCGGGATGGTTGGCGATGACGGCAAGGACTTGGGCGTGCAGCTCTCCGTAAGCGTGGCGGACGAGGAGGTCGGCGAGGCAGTGATGTTCGCGGGAGGCGAGGATGACGACCTTTTTGGGGCGGGGTGCGGCCAGGCGGACGGAGGCGTCGGGGGGGAGGACAGCCCGGGTTGCGGCGAGGAGGGCAGCGGGATCGACGGTGCCATCGAACTCGGTCCGCATGAAGAAGCGGGCGGTCGGGGTGTCCACGAATTCATGATTGCGGACGACGTTGGTGCGGTGGGAGAGGAGGACGCCGGTGATGGCGTGGACGAGGCCGGGTTGGTCACCGCATTCGACGAGGAGGACGTGGTGGCCGGGTTGAGTGGGGGGCATGGGGTTGCCCGGAGGCGGTCAGGCACCGCGGTTGGCGGTTGGCGCACGGCGATCAGCGCGTCGTGATCAGCGTGCGGAACTCCTGGAAGAGCGGGGCGGAATCGTGGGGACCGGGGGAGGCTTCGGGATGGTACTGGACACAGAAGACCGGTTTGGAGCGGTGGCGAAGGCCTTCGACGGTGCCGTCGTTGAGGTTGATGCGGTCCACGGCGACCTCGGGGGGGAGGGATTGGGGATCGACCGCGAAGCCGTGGTTTTGGGAGGTGATTTCGACGCGGCCGGAGGTGAGGTCCTTGACGGGTTGATTGGCGCCGCGATGGCCGAACTTGAGTTTGAAGGTCCGGCCACCGAAGGCCTGGGCGAGGATTTGATGACCGAGGCAGATGCCGAACACGGGCAATCCGGAATCGACGAGGGAACGGACTTCGCGGACGGCATAGCCGAGGGCGGAGGGATCGCCGGGGCCGTTGCTGAGGAAGACGCCGGCGGGGTTGGATTGGCGGACTTCGGCGGCCGGGGTGGTGGCGGGGACGACGCGGACATTGAAGCCGCACTGGCGGAGGCGGCGGAGGATGTTGTACTTGATGCCGAAGTCGTAGGCGACGATGGGGATATCGGCGGGCGGGAGGGGATCGCGGAGGGTGCGTGGGGACTCGGGGGCGGTATTTCCCTGGATGAGGCGGAAAGCGCCGCTGTCGTGTTTGGCGTCATCCCAATCGAAGACGGCGGGGTGGGTGACTTCCTTGACGTAATCGACGCCGACGAGGCCGTTCCAGGCGCGGGCCTGGGCGACGGCATCGGCGTCGGCGAGGGAGCCGTCGGTGGACAGGCAGCCCTTGAGGGCGCCGGTGACGCGGAGGCGTTTGGTGAGGGAACGGGTATCGATGCCGGCGATGCCGGGGATGCCGTTTTCGTAGAGGTAATCGGCGAGGGGAAGGTCGGCGCGCCAGTTGCTGACCACGGGGGACAATTCGCGGACGACGAAGCCGGCGGCGTGGGGGCGCCAGGATTCCACATCGACACGGTTCACCCCGTAATTGCCGATGAGGGGGTAGGTCATGGTGACGATCTGGGCCTTGTATGAGGGATCCGTGAGGATCTCCTGGTAGCCGGTCATCGAGGTGTTGAAGCAGACTTCACCCACCACCGTGGCCCGGGCCCCGAAGGCGGTGCCGTGAAAGAGGGTGCCGTCTTCGAGGGCAAGGATGGCGCGTCGCGGATTGCTCACCGGGGCCAAGCTTATGGGGGTGCGACCGGGGATTCGAGTGCGCAGTTCTGCTGGGGGCGGACCCTCGTGCATCCTGGAGTTGTGGGTGAGGAGGCAGCGAATCGGAGGGACGAGCTCTGCGAGTCCTCAACCCAACGCTCCCCACCCTTGCGGCCTCATGGAACTTGGCCCTCCGAAGCGCCGCTGGGCGGAGTTCGCACCTCATCCACAACTCCGGGATGCACCGGGCGGACCCAGATTCCATCGCGAGTGTCCTGGCTTGGTAGATAACAAGGCGGGCTAGTAGTTATTGATCAAGTAATAAAAAGCCCGGCAGTGTATTGTTGACGATCCGCGAGCAGGGCGGAGAAGGGCATCCGCAGCAGCCGGGTGGCATTTCATTTCTGGGGTGCTGGGCAAGAACGTGGCGTCAACAATGGTCTGCCTGACCGATTATCGGATTCCTGGGCGAGAGCATGGCGTCAACAACAGTATGCCTGACCATCTATAATAAGATTATTGCGTCAACAAAGGTATGCCTGCCCTGCAATCTGATTCCGCTATGCTATCGGAAGCCGGTCCACCGATGCATTGGCGCAGGCGTTGGTGCAGTACGCGGCTCCCGGAGCGGAAACCGTTCCCAAGGCGCGCCTCGGAAGGTTTGGGTACCCGCCGAGATCATCCCTCCGGAGGCGGCGTTCCTTCGACGGTCATGGGGGATCCAGTGCCGGTCTGGAGGTGGAGGCGGAAGAATCGGGTGGTGTGTCCCGGTGGGGCGGGGTCGAGAAAGGAGTGCTCGCCGGCCTGGAGGCTGGCGGGCCAGGAGGACGCGGGAGACCACGGGCCGAGGGGGCCGAAGTCGGAACGTTCCAGGAGGTAGGCGCGGCCGGGTTCGGCGCGGAACTGGATGCGCAGTCCTGCCGGTTCGTGGCGGGCCACGAGGACCAGCCGGCTGCGGGGATCGCGCGGGTCGGTGCCGGCGAGGTATTCCTCGAGGTTGGTCATGCCATCCCTGTCGGCATCCTGGTCTCCGTCGGAGGTGTCGGCATCGAGTCCATGGCGCCATTCCCATGCGTCCGGCATGCCGTCCCCGTCGGCGTCAGGGGCGCTGTGGGCGGCGGTGGAGACCACGGTCAGGGTGTGTGTGGCCGTGGGACGCCCTGCGAAGTCGAATCCGGTTACCTCAATGAAGTTGGGACCGAGGAGAAGGGGGAGGTCGGTGCGCCAGTGGGTGACAGAGGTCCAGCGGACGTCGCCGGGGGAGGCGGGTGAGCGGATGGCGAGATCTTTGAGATCGATCCAGGCGGTGCCGGAGAGGTCGAGAGAGCCGGCTGCGGTGAGGAGTTCGGGGCTGGGCGGGGCAGTCAGGCGGAACGGCACGGGCGCCGGCAACTGGCTGCGGGCGGCGTTGCTCCGCTGTCGGATGTAGGTCAGGACACCGCCGTAGTTCTGTCCGGCGAGCTGGCCATAGTGCGTGGTCCAGCGGGAGACGGCGTCGGGGTGGAACGCGCCTTCGAGGAGTTCCCACACATGGCCGTAGAAGCGGCGCAGGTCGGCGGGGAGAGCGAGGATACGTCCGAGGTTGCCGCCCACGAGCAGCGAGTCGGACGGATTGCGGGTCCAGGCGAAGTCCATGTCCCAGGGGAACGCGAGGGCCAGGCCATTGTCGGGCCGGAAGTAAATGACCTGGTTATGGGGGTAGCCGAAGCCATAGGTGTCGGCGTCGCCGCTGAGGGATTTGAGCGCAAAGGCGCGGGCCCACTGGTCGAGATCCATGAGGGCGCGCGTCTCCGTCTCGAGGGCCGGACCCGGGAGGCCCATGGCGCGGGCGAGGCGCATGATGGGAGCGAAGTCGTCGTCGTCCCGGCGGTTCTCGAGGAGGAAATGCCAGCGGTAGGCTTCGGGATCGTCGCCGCGATCGGTGAAGTCGGTGCCGATGACCTCGTCGGGTTGGGGAAGTTTGGGTCGGTGAGGGTCGTTGGCGACAGAGGTGGTGGGGAAGTAGATGAGTTCGAGTTTGTAGAGGTCGCCGCAGCTGCCGTTGGGGAAGGCGTCATCGAGGTAGTCATCGCCGTACTTGGCCATGAGGAGCTGGGCCACGCCATTGCGGCGGCCTTCGAGGGGGCGGGGAAAGATTCCGCGGACCAGGTCGTTGTACATGTCGGGCAGACCGCCGGCCTGGTTGATGATGTGGCGGAGGACGATTTCGTCCTGGGGTCCGCCTCGTCCGGAGTACCCGCCGCTGCGGTCGAGGGTGACGGTCGGATGCACGCCGCGGAAGAGCTGATTGGCGGGGAAATTGAGGGTGAACCCGACGCGGGCCTGGGAGGGGCGTCCGCGCTGGCTGGATTGAAGGCGGACGTGCACATCGTAGAACGCCTCGGTCTCGTCGCTGACCACGGTTGCAGGCAGGGACTCGTTGCTCATCAGGTTGGTGGTGGCGAACTGGAAGGCCGAGTCCGCAGCGGTCATGATGATCCGGAGGTGGGACAGGCGCGGATCGAGCGCCTGGCCGTCCTGGACCTGATACAGGGCGCGGGAGTCGGGTCCGGCGGGCGGGGCTGTGGAGCGGGCGCCCCGGGAATCGGAGGCCTCGACATAGAACTGAACGACGGAGGCGCCGGGGTATCCGGGGAGGTTGCCGACGAAGCCGTCGTGACCTTCGCGGGCCATTTCGATGTTCTGCCAGCCTGTGCCGGCCCGGTTCCACCAGAGCAGGGCACGCTGGATGCCGTCGGGGTCGGTGGCGTCGACGTGGACGGACACGGGTTGATTGGCGGCGGGGACGACGGGGTGATGGCGAAGGTGGCGGAAGGAGGGGCCGAGGTTTTCGACCCAGCGTGAATTGCGGCGGCCGGGCGTGCCGGTGAGATCCGGGGTGTCGAGGACGGTGGTGCGGGCGAGGCGGTTGAAGTAGAGGCGGGAATGGAGGCGCGGGCTGCCGGTGATCCAGCGGGCACGAAAGGAGACCCGGTAGGTGCGGCCGTTCACGAGGGGGACGTTGTCGGCGAAGGTGGTCTCGAGATGATTGTGCATGTGCTCGGTGGGGCCGGAGGCCACCAGGTGGAGGACTGGATTCGAGGGATCCTCGGGATCGGGTACCACGCGGGAGCGGCGGTGGTTTCCCAGGAGTCGCCAGCCTTCGGTGCCGGCGTCGAAGGTGCCATGGAGGACGAGTTCCCGTGCGGAGGGGGAACCGGGGGATTCGGTGACGCGCACGTCGTCGATCAGCGCCTCGCCGGCCGCCAGGAGGCCCAGCACCAGTTCGTTCCAACGGGTGGGTCCGCCGTCGGCCTGGGCGGTGGCGGTATAGGCGTAGTGTTTCCAAACGCCCTGCCACGATTCGTCGCTGGCGGCCCACGCTTCGGGTTGGCGGCCGTCTGCCCGAGGGTCGAGCCGTTCGAGGGTCGAGCCTCCGCCGTCGGCCGCGGAGGGCCAGGGGAAACGATCATGGTAAAGGACCTCGCTGACCCGGTTGCCGTTGGCTTCGACAAGGGTGACGCGGTCGGAGCGGCGCGAAAGGCGGCCCTCGAAGTCGCCGAGGATACGGATGCCGGGATGCTGCCGGCGGAGGGCGGCGGCGTCGGCCGCCACCACGAGATATTCGCCGGGATCGAGTCGTGTGCCGGGCGGGAAGGTGAAGCGGATCCCATCGGTCAGGCGCCAGCCGTCGAGGTCGGCCGGTTCGGTGCCGTGATGGAACAATTCGACCCAGGCCTCGGTGGATTCGCGGGAAGGCACGGCTGGGGACACCAGGCGCTGGCCGGACAACTCGAGTCCGAAGACGATGTCAGAACTGCCGGCGGAGGCCTGATGGACTTCGACGGCGAGGACATTGGTGCCGGGTCGGAGGGCTTCGCGGGGCACGGGGAGGCGTTCGCCGAGGGTGGCGTCGCCGACGGCGGTGGAGGCGAGGGTGGTGGGGGTCAGGGGACCGGCAGGAAGATTCAGTCGATGGATCTCGGTTCCGTTCAGGTAGAATGCCGCGCCGTCGTCGATGAGGGGACGCAGGGACCAGTCGAAGTCGGACGGGAAGCCGTCGAGGACGAACGTGGTCCGGAAGTAGTAGGTCAGGCGACCGAGGACGAGCGGGGTGTTCTTGGGTGCGGGCAGGGCGGCGTCCTCGACAAAGAACACGCCTCGTCCGACGGGCCAGGAGGTATCATCGAAGGCCGGTTGGCGCCAGGCGGGTCCGGCGAGGGCGCCGGTCTGGAAGTATCGCCAACGGGCATCGAAGGGCAGAGCGACGCGATCTTCGAAGGTGGCCGGGCGGGCGGGTTGCGACCGGGGATGGTACTGGATCTCGTTGATGGCGATGTCGGGAGGGCGCGGGAAGACGTTGGCGGCTCCGAAGGTGGGGTGGGCCGGACGGGACCAGCGGTCTTCGTCGTCCCGAGCCTGTCCCCAGGCGGTGATCCGGACGGCATCCAGCAAGGCTGTGCCGTCGGGGCCGAGGAGGAACAGCCGGTCTCCGGCTGCGGGCCGCCAACCGAGTGTATCGGCGGAGAGGGTGAACCACCCGCCCGCGGCGATGTGTGTGTCGTCGGGGAAGGCATAGGTGCCGCCTCCCGAACCTGCCCGTCGCACATGGAACCCGGCCAGGGGCACGGGCTGCTCCGAAGGGTTGGCGAGTTCCAGCAGGAAGGGAGCGTCGCCGGCTCCGGACACCTCATGGAACCGGGGCGAGGCTGGCTGGGCTTCGGGAGCGGGGTCATTTGCGCGGCCGGGCGTGCCACCGAGGCGGGCGCTGTGGGTCCAGCTTGCGGGGTCGGCGCTGGCCCGATAGGGGGAGCGCTTGGACAGCGTGGCTCCGGAGCCGGTGGGGCCGACCGGCCAGGGGGCGTCGATGCCGTATCGGACGGAATCCATGCGCCGGCCGTTATGGTTGTGGAGGTCGAGGCGTTCGCCTTCGTTGGCGAGGCGTCCGGTGAAGGGTCCCAGGACCTGGGTCAGCCCGGCTGCGAGTTCCAGTGTCGCCGGGCTGGATGCCACGACGAGATGGCCGCCTCCGGGAAGGACGGTGCCCTGGGGGAAGGTGAAGGCGACACCGCCTTCCAGACGCCAGCCCGACATTTCGACATCGACCGCCATCAGGTTTCGGAACTCGATCCACTCGACGTCCCCCACTGCGGTGGAGGGATGGAACTGGATTTCATGGAAGACGACCACGCTGTCGGCGGCGAGGCAGCCGACGGCCCCCAGGCCGGCCGCGAACCAGCGTTTATGGCCGGGCATGATCCGAGGCTGGAAGGCCTTCCGGGCGGGTGCGAAGGGAGCGGGGTTTGCAGGGAGCGGGCCGGTCATGGATCGGGAGGACGGCCGGCACGGGGCTATGGCAGGGCCGCCCAGGGGGCGTCGGCAACGGTGATGTCATCGAGGAGCAGCACGCTGGCCAGTGCATCGACGGAGGACATTTCGAACACGAATGAGGCGGATTGTCCGGCGAGGGGGCTGAGGTCGAGACTGAAGCGTTGCCAGCCGTCGGTGCCGCCGCCCCGGCAGACTCGTTCGTTGCGGATGACGGGCTGGTCGTTCACATAGAGGGTGAGGCGGTCGTACCACGGAACATCGCAGATTTCCTCGGAATAGACCCAGGCGGCGAAGTTCAGGTAGAGGGGTTGTCGATTCGGGAGGGTGATGCGCTGTCCCAGTTGGGCGATGCGACGACCGTCGCCATCCATGCCGAGCCAGGCCGCGTACTGGCCGGAGTGGGGTTGGGCCTGGCCGAGGACCGAGGCATGGAAGATGACCGGCCCCGGGTACTGTTCCCAGCCGACGTTGGGTCCTTGCTCGAAGTCGCCATTGACGAAGCCGCCGGCGGTCGGCGCCGACGTGAAGGTCGCGGTGACGGTACGCGGTTGGTCGAGCGCGATGTCGCAGTCGCCGGTCCCCGAACAATCCCCGCTCCAGCCTTCGAAGGACGACCCGGCGTCGGGTTCCGCCCGGAGGGTCAGGGTGGTCCCCGCGGCAAAGACCTGTTCGCAGGTGGCGCCGCAATCGAGGCCGGCGGGCGTTGAGCGAACGGTTCCGCTCCCGGTTCCGGCGCGGAGGAGGGTGACCAGGTGGGATTGGCGGATCCGGAACCAGGCCGTCCCCACGGGTTGTTCCATGCGATGGGGGTTGGCTGCCGTGGCGACCGGTTCCCACGGACCGGTGACAGTCGGAGCCGACTCGAGCGTGCCGGTGCCGGTCCAGGAGATCACGACGTTCACCTGGTCTCGCTGCACGGTCAGGCGGGGTGGTTCCGGGGGGGAGGAGAGGCCCGCGATTGGAAACCCCGTGAGCAGGGCCGCCAGCAGGGCTGGACGCTGGCAGCGAGGAAAGGGGTGGGTGGCGTGCGAGGCCATGGTGGGGTGGGGTGGGGGAGTTCGGGTGAGCGCCTTGTTCGGACTACGGGAGGAGACGCTGCCGGGGTGCCAGCCCGCGGGCAAGCCGGGTCTGGGTCTGGTATGGGGTGGGGTGTGTGTAGCATGGTCGTCGCTGGGACGTGGAAAAATATAGTAAGCCAGGCATACAATTATTGACAGCCATCCCATGCCGCCTCATCCGGATCGCCTCGGAAATCAGCCCTCACTTGGTCACCCGTGCATCCCGAGGTTGTGGGGAGAGGTGCAAATTTCGCGAAGCGTTGCCTCGGAGGGCCGAGTTCCACGAGGCCGCAGCGGAGTGGTGCCATGGATTGAGGACTCGCGGAGCTCGTCCCTCCGATTCGCTGACTCCTCACCCACAACTCCGGGATGCACCGGAAGTCTCGGACTGCCGGGTTTGACGCTTGCTTCAGGACGGGGGCAAGGGCTGGATGAAGCCGCCTATGCGTCTCCTGCAGACTGCCCGGCTGGCTGTTCCCGAGCGTGTTGCCTCGAGAGTACAGGCGTCGTCGGGCCGCCCGGCCGGGGGCCGCGGGCACGCCAATCCGCATTGGCATCATCTCGCCACTCGACCACCCGCCGGGCCGGGCCAGGCGTTGCCCGGGCATGTGCGCGCTCCCATGGAACGGAGGCTGGGCTGGGATCTCAGCCCCGTGCGGGTGCATTGCGATGGCCGCGCGGAAGGTCTGGGGGCCCGGGCGTACACCCGGGGCACGGATCTGCATTTCGCCGCGGGCGAGTACGCCCCCGATACCGCGCACGGACGAAGCCTCCTCGGGCATGAACTCGTCCACGTTGTCCAACAGTCATCGGGTCGGGTTCGAGCTCCGGCTCAGGCCATGGGCGGACCGATCCTCGACGATCCAGCACTCGAACATGAAGCGGATGTGCTGGGGCGACGGGCTGCGGAGTCCGTCCCGGATTCCGGGGGCGCCATGGGGGATGAGGCGGGGGGGCCCGGTGAGCCCCTGGCCCAGCGGTTGCGGCGGGTCATGGCGGGTGGGGCGCCCGACGTCCCCGTGCAGCGAAAGGTCCGGATGCCACCCGGTTCCGATCTGCCGAGCTTCCATCAGTACCTGAAGAAGGATGGCGATGTGTATTCCTACGAGCTGCTGGACCGGGGGCAGGACGTCGGCTTCGAGATCTTCACCTCCATGTTCCATTCGCCCCGTGTCTTCGCGCTGCAAGGCGGCAACGGCAAGGAGGCGGAGGACCATCTCATGCGGCATCTGGGGGCGCGGAAGGGGGTCGTCGAGTTTGCGCGGAAGAAGAAGTACGCGTTCACCGGCGGTCGCACGGACTTCAAGATGAACCCCAAGTACTGGGAGGTGGACAAGGCCCGGGGGACGTTCTGGCGGAAGGAAGGGGCGGAATGGAAGGAGGCCCACGACGACATCAACGAGAATCCGGAACTCTACCGAATCGGCTGCGCGGCGGCCTCGAAGGTCACCATCGAAGGGGGCGGTTTGTCCAAGCAGGTTACCGACACCACGTCGGACGACCGCGACTGGGTCCCGGGCGAGGGCGGGTACATCCGGAACGACGGCTGGAACGGCTCCGACGCCGGCCTCGAGGGCGAGAACATCATCTACCTGGGTCTCAAACAATTCTGGGGTCACTTCAGCAACACCAATGCTGTGCGTCCCTACACGAAGTGGTACGAGATGGTTGAGAGCTGGAACGGGAGTGCCACTCTCACTGCGGACCGCCAGCGGCCCATCAAGGGGCTCAAGTCCTGAGCGCAACGCCACTCTCAAGTGCGGCCCAGGTTCGCTGAAGGGTGTCGATCGATGCGGGAGGTGCCGATTCCGGAGCGTAGGCCGCCCAGACGTAGAGCCGCACCGCACCGGCGAATTCGTCGGAGAGGCCCGGGAACGCCCGGGACAGGGACCTTGCGAACTCGTACGGGGTCCGGTCGGGTGTCCGTGCCTGGCCACGTTCCGCTGCCCAGGCTTCGAGGGCGGCGAAGGTGTACGCCGCGAGCTGGCCCAATGCCAACCGGCCGGCTTCACCGGTGCGAAACGGATTTCGGAACTCGGCGAAGGGACGCGGCCCGGGCGTGGGGTCGGGTCCTGACCGACCGGGCTTTTGGGGGGCGTCTTGCCGGCGTTGTGTCCAGGCCGCCCAGGCTTCGCGACCCAGGCGAATCAGGACCCACACCGCCAGCAGGACTCCAAGGATGCCCATGATCCAGCGGAGGGCGGACATCGTCTGGGGGGGCAGGGAGGGCGTCGAGGGCGGACTCGGCGAGGATCCCGGCGAGGGATGGTCCGGCGACGAAGACGGGGATTCCCCGTCATGGGTGTCGTCGCCTTCGGCGGGTTGACCGCCCTGGCCGCCTTCGGAGCCGGCGGTCCTGGGGACTCCGGAACCTGGAGTGGCAGCATCCGGATCGGACTCGGAGCCCCGGGGTGACCGGTCCCCTTCGCGGGATCCGGGAACGGACACATCGCCCGGCGACCGGTCCGAGGGGCGCCCGGATCCTTCGGCGGGATCGCCCCATGGCGGAGCGTGTTTGGAGGCGCGTTGGGGCACCGCACGGACGCGGGCCAGTGCGCCGCCCAGCGTCTCGACGGCGTCCGGTCGTGGCAGCCACATCGCGGCGAACAGGACGGCGAGGATCATCAAGGCCCCGCGGGTCACCCAGGACCGCGCCATGGAGGCGGGCATCACGAGGTAGCGGCGGCGGAGGTAACGCCGCAAGCCGAGCAGGCTGGTGGTCAGTAGCAGGCCGAGAGCGGACGCCAGATAGACTGCCAGCCAGGCGAACGCGCTCCAGCGCGCTTCCGCGTCGTCCATGGCCAGCAGCCAGTGTCCCATGGCGAACAGGGGCAGGGCGCCCAGCGAGAAGTACACGACCCACAGGCCCGGCGGATGCGGTGGTGGCGTTCCGGCGTGCGGTGGTGCGGGTGCCAGGTCCGGCGGCATGTTGGTTGGAGGATCGGTCGTGCGGCGTTCCCCGAATCCGGCGCGGTCCCAAAGGCCTTGGCCCGAGCCATCGGCCTCGTCATCCAGCGGGGTGCAGTCCCAGGTCAGCTTGCTGGCGCACCACCAGATTCCGCCGAGGAGGAGCAGGGGCAGCCACTGGACGCCGAAGAGGTGGATCAATCGGAAGGCGGTGGCGAGACCGAGCAAGGTTCCGTACAACCCGCCAAAGGCCGGTCCCTGGCGGATCGAGATCCGGGAGACCAGCACGGCGGCGATCGTGAACCAGAACAGGATCCAGCGGATCTGGAGCCGGTACGGACCGGCATACCCCACCTCGATGAGGTAGAAGACCAGGCTGCCCACCATGGCCATGATAAGGACGGGCGTCACGACCGTCCCGACGTGGTCCGCCAGGCTGGGTTGAGGTCTTCGCGGGGGAGGGAACATGGCGAGGCGGCGGCGGCGTTCAGCGGATCAATCGCTCGGCGCAGAGCTGGCTGAGATCCGATTCGTCCCGGACCTGACGGAACGGGATGCCCTCGGCCATCAGGCGGTCGGCCCAGTCCGGTGGGCTGGCCCAGTCGCAAACCTGCGTCTCCTCCCGATTGACGAGCACCACGAACACGGCGAAGCCGCCGCGGCGCAGCTGGCCGAGGGCGATGGCGACCTCTTCTGGAACCTGGGACAGGATGGCGACCGCGGTGGCGTCCCTTGGGAGCCGCGAAGCCGTCTCGTCCACCAGCTCATGGAACCGAAGTCCGTCGGTGATCTCGATCCTGGCCAGCACGTCGAGGATCCGCTGGAGCTGTTCCGGTCCGCGTCGAGTCTCGACGGTCACCGGCTGCAAGCGGTCGCTGGAGGGGGTGTGATCGAGGCTGGTCCGGGCGAGGGATCGCGTTCGGAAGGCACACCCGAGTCCCTCGGTACGGTGGCGTTCGGCGGCATCGCGGCCGTTGGTGACGAGACCGACGCGTTCGCCCAGTTCGAAGACTGCATTGGCCAGAGACGCGGCGGTGGTGATGGCGAGTTCGATCCAGGCCGATTCCTGGTCGCTGGGATGGGCGTCCGCCGCCTGGGGGAGTTGGCGTGCCACTCGTCGGGCGAGTTCCGGACTCATGGCAGGTCGCCGGGCAGGGGCGAAACCGTCCCGGTGCAGGTCGAGCAGCAGGTTGGCACCGGCGACGCATGAGGCGTCGAAGCACTTGCTTTGCAGGGCACCGGTGCGGGCGGAAGCGCGCCAGTGAATCCGGTTCAGCGTATCGCCGCGTTCGTAGGGACGTATGCCCCGCACCCGGGTGGGATCCTCGAACAGGCGATGTTGCATGCGCACCTCGCCGATGGGGCGTCGGGATGCCAGATCGTACCCCTCGAGCGGAACCACCTTGGGAGGAACGAGGACAAAGGATGGCTCGGTGGCGGTCCGATACCGGCGGTAGAGTCCGAAGAGGTCCCCGCTTTCGAGGAGGGTTGGACCGATGCGGTAGTAGCCGCGGAGGAGGAAGGTGACCTGGTATTCGAAGACACGATGCTCACCGCGTCGGAGGGACAGGACGGCCACGCGCGGGCCGGTGGCTCGAAGGCGTGGGGGCACCTGGGTCAGGGCGGCGATCGGGAGGGATTCCTCGATGAGCAGCCAGGGGATCCGGCCTCCGGTTTCGTTGTGGAGCGTCAACCTGATGGCGAGCGTTTCGCCGATCTCCACCAAGGCCGCAGGTACGAACCGGTCGACCCGGATGCGCCCGGTCCAGCGGGCGGCCAGATGGCGTCCCAGCCAGAGGACGCCGAAGAAGGCGTACATGGCATACACGAGGAGTCCCAGTCCGAGAATCCAACCCAGCACCAGCAACGCCGCCGCTCCCAGCCACCAGCGCATCGCGTCAACCCTCCCTTCCCAGTGTGGGAACGGGAACCCGATCCAGCACCTGGTCGATGACCGACGCGGCAGTGGCTTTGCGCAACCGGCTTTCGGGGCGGAGCACGAGGCGGTGCGACAGGACGGCGGGTGCCAGTTCCTTGACGTCGTCGGGCAGGGCGAAGTCGTAGCCCTGTATGGCGGCGAGGGCCTGAGCGGCGCGGAAGAGTGCGAGGCTGGCACGGGGACTGCCGCCGAGGCGCACGGCATCGTGTTCCCGCGTCGCTCGGACAAGGCGGAGGATGTACTCACGCACGCGTGCCTCAACGGGCACGGCACGAACGGCGTCCTGCGCTGCCACCAGTTCCTCAGCTGTCACCACGGGTTCGAGGCGTTCGATGGGATGTCCGAGTTGGAGACGTTCCAGCATGCGCCCCTCCTCTTCCATTGTCGGGTATCCGAGGCTCAACCGGATGAGGAACCGATCCAATTGCGCTTCCGGGAGCGGGAAGGTGCCTTCGTGGTCCACTGGATTCTGAGTGGCGATCAGGAAGAAGGGGCGTTCGAGGGGGCGATGAGCGCCATCCACGGTAACTGCCCGTTCCGCCATGGCTTCGAGGAGCGCGGCCTGGGCCCGCGGGGTGGCCCGGTTGATCTCGTCAGCGAGCACGAACTGGGCAAAGAGCGGGCCGGGACGGAAGTCGAACATCGTGGTTCGCGGGTCGAAGACCGACGTCCCTGTGATGTCGCTGGGCAGGAGATCCGGTGTGCCCTGAATGCGTTTGAAGGTGCCGCCCACGCTCTGGGCGAGGGCACGGGCCACCATGGTCTTGGCGACGCCTGGGACGTCCTCGATGAGAACATGCCCCTCGGAGAGCAGAGCCACCAGGATCCTCAGGATCTCGGGCCGCTTCCCCAGCACGACCGTCTCGACGTTGTCGAGGATGCGATGGGCCAACGCATTGACCGGTGTGGAAACCGCAGTTCGAGCCCCGGAACCGCGTGCCGCTGGAATGCGCAGAATTGGGACGGGGAGACGGTCCAGTTGTGTGGATTGGCCGCATGAGGGGCAGGCCACTCCCTGTCCGGCCAGTTCTTCGGGGAACTCAAGGGGTTGGCCGCAGTGTTGGCACGGGCACTTTGCCATGAATGCTCCTGGAGGCGGATTACGGGTGCAGGTGACTGACCCCTACCCCGCCAGAGTTGGGACCCTCCGTCAATGCCCGGCGCCATTGGATAACGTCTTCCTCTTGCAGTGCAATGGGGGGCGATTTCGGCCCCATAATGTCAGGGAGGAAGGTCTCCGTTGCCACCCTTGAAGGCACCCCTTGGGACGAGTCCTCAACTTCCTCCAGACTGACTGTTGGTTCTCCAATGCCCACATTCAAGGCATCGGCATGCACGGGCTGGTCGAGGGAAAGACGGCATTCGTCGATGCGCATCACCCCACCGCATCGACCCGCAGATCGCGCAGCACCGTCAACCCCGGGATGGGAGCGCCTCGAATGGTA
>JAHCBA010000058.1 GCA_019634625.1 Verrucomicrobiia bacterium | reverse complement strand
GAGGAGTACTGCCATCGTGGTCACCGCTTCCACCGCTCCAGCTCTCACTGCCTCCATCGATCGGCGATGAGCAGCGTCGTTGCGCTTCAGAACGGCAAGGTAGAAGAACGCATCCGCAAAAACCCGCTTCATGGCTCCGGTCTCTTGGGAGCCCCGTGTGCGCAGTGGTCGTGCTCGGCGGCCAGATCCTTCGGTCCCTCGACCGTGCCCGCAAACGCTCCCAGCCACGCGAGCGAATTCCCCACGGACTCGCCCTCAAGCTCGACGCGTACCATCGTCCCATCCGGCAGATGAACCCCGGGCGGCAGCCTGATGGTGTCCTTCTCGACGATCGCAACGATGCTCACGCGAGACAGGATACCGGCCGCCCGTTTCCAGGCAACGCGCCTTCTGCCTTCTGCTTCTCATGGTCGCTATCCCATCACGATCCGCAAGGTCCCGGGAAGACGCAGTTCACCGACCGCTTACGAACTAGACCCTGGGTCCGCAATGGACTCATGGAGCTTGTGCTTCCCAGCGAGGTCGAAGCCCGTCTTTCTCCGTAGTCTGTGGCGCTACACTTGGCGAACGGTCTTTTCGTGAGCGAGGAAGCCACCCTCGGGCAGGCATCCGCAGCCGGGGATCCCTTTGAACTCCCGCCCCAACAGTCGCGTCAGGACCCCGGCACCGCGGGAAGGATCGATCTTGAAGACCACGAAGCGAGGGTCTGTTCGAGTGGAGTGTTCCGGGCTTCGAGTTGGCGTACCTGCTCCGCCATCAGAGCGTTGCACTCGCGCCGCGCGAGTTTCTCCGCTTCGCGATCTCCGCAGCGTCTCCTCCAGCCAAGGCGAACCATCGCTCAGGGTCGCGTGAGGAATTGCCGGAAATCCTCCCGCAATGGTGACACGAGGGGGCAGGTGACGTCCGTTGTTCCCGCAGATGGTCAACCCATCCAATGCGCGCCGTCCCTCGCGAATCGGTTCCCCGTGAACGGTTACGTTGTGTCAGCCAGTTGCTGACGCCGCGCTTTCCGTGTGGTTAATGTGCGGGCGTGCACCCCGCGATCTCCCACTCGGACCGGCAATTCTCCTGGACCCGTCGCGACTTCCTCCGCGCCTCCACGGCGGCCGTCGCCCCTCTCCTCCTAGGAACCGCCCCCGCCCTCGCCCAGCGCCACCCGCCCCCGGGCGCCGAGGAGCTGACCCATTACCAGCTCGGGCCCCAGATCTGGCTCCGCTGGAACAACGCTCCCCTCACCAGTTACCGCGCCCAGCCCCGCCAGAAATACCCCTACTTCTATCCCCTCGTCGGCCCCGTCTCCGGCCTCTCCCTGACGTCCGAAACCGCCCTCCCCTGGCCCCATCACCGCTCCATGTACTTCTCCTGCGACCGCCTCAACGGTGGCAATTACTGGCAGGAGGATCTCGATCGCGGCCAGATCGTCTCCGCCGGCCCCCGCGTCGTCGAAAGCACAAAGACCTCCGCCGTCATCGAGGATCGCTGCGACTGGGCCGTGCCCGGCCAGGAAGTCCAGATGACCGACCGCCGCCGCTTCTCCCTCTCGGTGACCAGTCCGTCCCATCGCCTCATCGACGCCGAAATCGAGTGGACCGCGGTCAAGGATGTCACCGTCCTCCGCACCAACCACGCCCTCTACTCCATCCGCGCCGCCATCGACATCTCTCCCTGGGGCGGCGGCCATCTCGTCTCCAGCGAGGGCGGCGTGGGCGAACCCGAGACCTTCGGCAAACCCGCCCGCTGGTGCGCCTTCTACGGCCGGCGCACCCAGGCCAAGGGCGAACCGGTCGAGGGCATCGCCCTCATGGATCACCCCTCCAACCCCTGGGCCCCCTGCCCCTGGTTCACCCGCGACTACGGCATGATCTCCCCCATGCCCTTCAACTGGATCGAGCAACCCTGGCGCCTGCCCGCCGGCCAGTCCGTCCACCTCAAATACCGCACCGTCCTCTTCGCCGGCACTCCCGACGAGGCCGGCATCGACGGCCTCTACCGCTCCTGGACCGGCGCATGAGCACCATCGCCGTCCTCGGCACCCTCGACACCAAGGGCGCCGAACACGCCTACGTCGCCGACCTCATCCGCACCCGAGGCCATGAGGTGCTGATCCTCGACGTCGGCACCCTCGCCCCACCCACCCTCACCCCCCACATCCCCCGCGAAACGATCGCCGCCGCCGCCCAGGCCGACCCCGCCCAGCTCGCCGCCCGCCGCGATCGTGGCGAAGCCGTCACCGCCATGTCCCGTGGCGCGCCCATCGTGGTCGCCCAACTCGCCGCCGAAGGCCGCATCCACGGCATCCTCTCCCTCGGCGGCGGCGGGGGCACCGCCATCGCCACCGCCGCCATGCGCGCCCTGCCCATTGGCTTTCCCAAGGTGATGGTCTCCACCCTCGTCAGCGGCAACGTCGCCCCCTACGTCGGCGCCAAGGACATCGTCCTCATCCCCGCCGTCGTCGATGTCGCCGGCCTCAACCGCATCTCCCGCCTCCTCCTCGCCCGCGCCGCCGGCGCCATCTGCGGCATGGTCGAATCCAACCCACCCCCTGTCGCCACCGACAAACCCGTCATCGTCGCCACCCAGTTCGGCAACACCACCCCCTGCATCGACCGCGCCCGGCAACGCCTCGAACAGGCAGGCTACGAAGTCGTCGTCTGCGCCGCCACCGGCTCCGGCGGGCGCACCTTCGAATCCCTCATCGAATCCGGCATGGTCGCTGCCGCCCTCGACCTCACCACCACCGAGTGGGCCGACGAACTCGTCGGCGGCGTCCTCAATGCCGGCCCCACCCGACTCGAAGCCGCCGGCCGTGCCGGCATTCCCGCCGTCGTCTCCACCGGCTGCCTCGACATGGTCAACTTCGGCCCCCCGGAAACCGTCCCCGACCGGTTCCGCGGACGCCTCTTCTACCCGCACAATCCCCAGGTCACCCTGATGCGCACCACCCCGGACGAGAACACCGCCCTGGGCCGCATCCTTGCCGAAAAACTCAACGCCTACCGCGGCCCGGTCACCGTCGTCCTGCCCCTCCGCGGCGGCAGTCTCATCGGCGCCCCCGGCGGACCCTTCCACGATCCCGAAGCCGACCGCGCCCTCTACGGCACCCTCAAAACCCATCTCGATCCCCGCATCGCCGTCCGCGAACTCGACTGCGCCATCAACGATCCCCTCTTTGCCGACACCTGCGCCGATCTCCTCCTCGCCGCCCTTCCCCAGTCTCCCTGAACCACTCTTTCCATCCCTTCATCGGGCGCAGCGCCGCGCCCGCTAAACCCCACCCCTTCGCCCGGACTCGCGGCTCTGTTCCCTCGCATTCATGCCCCCACCCACCTGATCCCCGCACGCGCCCCCCGCCGTGCTCCCCAACCATGCACCCCACCCGTCCCACCCCTCCCGCCATCGCCTCTCTCTCCACCGCGCTCGTTCTCCTCCTCGCCGTCCTCCCGCGCGCCACCCTCGCTCAACCCCGCCCCGCCGGTGCCTCCATCTTCGAAGCCCAACGCATCCTCTTCCTCGGTGACAGCATCACCTACGGCGGCGACTACGTGGACCTCGTCGAGACGCTCGTCCGCCTCCACGAACCCGATACCCGCGCCCGATTCTTCAACCTCGGTCTCCCCAGCGAAACCGTCTCCGGCCTCTCCGAACCCGGCCACGCCGGCGGCGCCTTTCCGCGCCCCGACCTCCACGAACGCCTCGGCCGCATCCTCGAACGCCTGAAACCCGACCTCATCGTCGCCTGCTACGGGATGAACGACGGCATCTATCATCCCCACGACGACTCCCGCCTCGCCCGGTTCCAGGACGGCATCCGTCGCCTCCGCCAGGCCGCCACGGACGCCGGTGCCAGGGTCCTTCACCTCACCCCGCCCGTCTTCGATCCCGTCCCGATCCGCTCCCGAACCCTCCCCGCCGGCCTTGATGCCTACCCCCAGCCCTACGAAGGCTACAACGCCGTCCTCGACCGCTTCGCCCAATGGCTCCTCGCCCAACGCACCGCAGGCTGGGATGTCGTCGATGTTCACGGCCCCATGCAGCGCTTCCTCGATGCACGACGCCGTGAGGACCCCGCCTTCCGCCTCGCCGACGACGGCGTCCATGCCGGCCCCGTCGGTCACTGGCTCATCGCCCGCGAGATTCTCCGCCGCCTCGGCCTCCCGGATCGCGTGGTCCTGGCCGACGATCCCGAAACCGCCCTCGCCGTTCATCCCCGCGCCGAAGAAGTGCTCAACCGTGTCCGCCAGCGCCAGCGCCTCCTCAAGGACACCTGGCTCACCCACACCGGACACCTGCGTCCCGGCATGAACCCCGGCCGTCCCCTCGAGGAGATTCAACCCGAGGTCGCCGCCATCGAGGCCGAATTGCCAACCCTCGCTCAGAACCCGTTCCCCGGCCGCCGCTCCGTCTGGAATGACTTCGACCGCTACGACTTCCTCTGGGAAGGCCGCCCCGTGGTGGTGGTCGCCCCCCACCGGGAACGGCCCGGCCGCCCCTGGATCTGGCACGGTGAGTTCTTCGGCCACCGGCCCGACCCCGACCTCGCCCTGCTCGGCCGCGGTTTTCATGTCGTGCACCTCGGCATCCCCGACATGCTCGGCAGCCCCGCCGCCGTTGCCCTCTGGAACGGCCTCTACCTCGAACTCACCACCCGCCACCAGTTCGGCCTACGGCCCGCCCTCGTCGGACTCAGCCGCGGCGGCCTCTACTGCTACAACTGGGCCATCGCCAACCCCACCCGCGTCGCCTGCCTCTACGGCGATGCCCCCGTCTGCGACTTCCGAAGCTGGCCGGGCGGCCACGGCGACGGCGAAGGCAGCCCGCGCGACTGGCAACTCGTCCTCGAACGTTATGGCTTCGCCACCGAAGACGAAGCCCTCTCCTACCGCGGCAACCCCGTGGACAACCTCGCTCCCCTCGCCGCCCGCAAAGTCCCCCTGCTTCACGTCTTCGGCGATGCCGATGAAATCGTCCCCTGGCGCGAGAACACCGGTGTCGTCGCCGAACGCTACCGTCAGCTCGGCGGCCCCATCACCCTCATCCCCAAACCCGGCGTCGGCCATCATCCCCACGGCCTCGAAGATTCCACCCCCATCGTCGAGTTCCTCTGGCGCCATGCCGCCCACCAACCTTCCTCCGAGAACGAACCCCTCCCCGACCCTTCGGCCGCCCCCGCCGATCCCGGTCCCCTCGATGCCTCAGGCCGCCCCCTGATCCGCAAGCTCGGCACCCTCGACCTCGACCTCGTCGAAACCACCCCGGTCGTCTTTCAGGACCGGCTCTGGCGCTTCGAATGGGTGCGCCACGACTACTGGGCCAACGACAGAGCCACCAACCATTTCCGGTTCGTGGATCGCGCCACCGGCAAACCCACGCCCCCCTTCGCCGACGGCTACGAGTTCGGCAGCGCCTTCGTCGATCACGGCACGGTGTTCGTCAGCGGTACCATCGGCCGCAGCGGCATCGACCTCTTCGTCTCCACCAACCTCCTCGACTGGGAAATCCGTCCCGTCCTGCCCGCGGGTCGCTACGGCGTCTTCAATACCTCCCTCTGTCGCACCGCCGACGACTACGTCCTCATGTTCGAAATCGACCGCCCCCCCGAGGAAACCGGTGCCGCCTTCACCGCCCGCTTCCTTCGGTCCCCCGACCTCCGCACCTGGACCCTCACCCCCCCCGAATGCCACTACGCCCGCGACCGGTACACCGCGCCCCACGCCCTTCGCTGGCTCGACGGCTGGTTCTACAACTTCTATCTCGAAGCCCATCGCGGCTACGAAATGCGCGTCGTCCGTTCCCGCGATCTCATCGATTGGCATCCCAGCCCCCTCAACCCCGTCCTCCGCGCCAGCCCCACCGATCGCGTCGCCAACAACCCCCGCCTCACCGTCCCCCAACGCCAGCGCCTTGCCTCGGCCGTCAATCGCAACAACTCCGACCTCGATTTCACCCACTGGCAGGGCCGCCTCGTCATCACCTACTCCTGGGGCAACCAGCTCGGCGTCGAACACCTCGCCGAAGCCTTCTACGACGGCACGCTCACCCAGTTCCTCCGCGGCTGGTTCCCCGAGTGACGAGCTCGGCTGCGCCCCCGCCGCCTTGAGGCCATTCAGGCTACGACATCGTCGCCATCAGTCCTACTGCACCGCTGTAAATGCTCTCGGCCTCGACGGGATCCGTTTCAAAGAGCGCTCTGAAACTTCGGGCGCAGTTGAGATGACGCAGTTTCGGGTTCAGGAACCCTTCCACCGTTGCCTTCGCCTTCGCCTTCTCCGCCGCCGTTCCCGTCGTCGTCTGTCGCAGCAGCGGAAACAGACCCATGATGACGATCGCCCGGTCGCGGTAGAGACCCTTTCGCTGCTCCGCCTCGTCCAGCATGAAGAAGGCGATGGTCACCAGGGCGCGATGCCGGGCATGACCGGTCTGCGCGACGGCTTGCGGCGATGCGCCGTGAAACGTGATCAGCGTTTCCGGGTCCGCATCCAGGCTCCCGATGGGGAAGATCAGGTAGGGTTTTTCTGCGCCCATTGCGGCCGGGTCGTCCGCATCCAGATCGTAAACCCCGGCAATGGGAAAGTAGTCCTTCTTCAACGTCGAGTTGCATGGCTTGCACGCCGCCGAATAGTTGAACAGGTGATAGGGTAAGAGATGATACCCCTTTTTCCGAACAGGAGCGGGCGTGAAAGGGATGCCCATGCCCTTGAGTTTCACGGGCGCCTTCCATGCCTTGACGTTTCCCTTGGGCCTGAAGTGTTCGACGTCCTGTTCGACCCTTCCAAGCTCGGGCGATTCCATTTCGCGCTCGCAATAGGCGCACTTGCCCATGCCCTGCAGCCGCATGTAAACAGGCTTCACCTCGCTCCAGATGGAGCTTTCTTCCCTGTAATAACCCTGCCGCCGGAACTGGTCGGTCCTGGCCGCGGCGCGTGCGAGCCAGCCTGGTGACTCGGCCTCGACCATCTGCTCCAACCGGGCCCTTGTGACCTTGTAGCGGATCATGCAAGGTCCTCCATGCCCTTGCTCATCTCCTCGAGAATTCTCTTGGCGGCACGGGTGTCGCCTTCGCGCGCCTTCAAGCTGAGTTCCTTGAGCGTCCGCCTTTTTCCAGGAGCGCGGGTTGACTCCATCCCAAAGAATTCGGTCAGCAATACCTGGTCCGCATCCAGGCCGTGAACCGCCCACTCGATCCGCCTCGCCGTGCTGGACTGCTTCAAGCCGGGCGTCATCGCGATGATGTTCATCCACTCCAGCGAACCGACGATCAGCGGACTGTGCGACGTGACGATGAACTGAAGGTTGGGAAGTTCCCTGGCCAATGTCCCAAGCACCGTCATCTGCCACTTGGGATGCAGGTGCAGGTCGATCTCGTCCACCATGACGATCCCCTTGTTCTCCCGCAGCATCTTGCCGCTCGGGGCGGTGGCGCATACGTGATAAAGCAAGTCGCCAATCCACCCGAGGAACGCCCGGTAGCCATCCGACAGAGCCGGGAACGGGACTTTCAGTCCGCCCCGATCGAAGACGTATTCCCCTTCCTCCATCTCGCCGGCAAACCGAAAGTGACCCTTACCCATCAACCTGCTGATCAGACCGACAACCTGTTTGTAACGGCCCGGATTGGTGTGCCGAAGCTGAGGCAGCCAGCTCGTCAACGGAAGCAGCGAGTAGGCTTCCTCAAAGAGACTCTGCACGCGCTGCGCCCGCACGAAGGAGTTCGCCCGGCGCGCACCGAAATCCACCTGTTCCTTGCGTTCGACACGCCTGGTCGCGCCATACCCCACAAAGAAAAAGGCCCACGATTCCCGGCTGTAGATCGGACTCCATCGCCCTTCCTCTTCGGGATGGGACCACTGAAACTCCTCCAGGTCGCCTCTGCGGATGACGCTCACCCGGCTCTCCATGGCCTTGTGCCCATGCGGACCATCCTGTTCATGCGGCGTGAAGTGCGCACCGATGGTCGCCTCCGGCGCAGATTCGGCCAGCTTCCCTCCCTTGCCAGTCCCGCTGCCCGGTTCGCGTCGCACCAGCCGGTTTGCATAGATTCCCGAACTCCGCACCGCCGGGCCGAGCGCCGCCAGGGCAATGGCTTTGAGCAAGGTCGTCTTCCCAAGCCCGTTGTTGCCGAGCAGCAGATTCACGTTGGGCAGCATCGGCTTGGGAAAATCCAGGTCGCGCCCGGACGTTGGCTCCGGCTTGACGGCGTCTCGATATCTCTGGTCCGGGTGGCAGAACGCGATCCGGCTCTTCCGGAAGGTCCGGAAGTTCTCGATTTCAATGTCGTCGATATACATGCGCGTGCTGAGACCCATCGTTCTCCGCCCGCGATGATGATGGGTTCACCCCCCGCTTTCCATGTCTTCGTCGCGCCCGTCATGGGTCTCGATGACGATGGCTCTGGCGGGGCCCATTCTCAGGCTCCTGTTCCGCCCGGATGTCGGCCGGCGGCGGGCAGTCCGATCCGCGGGAGCGGGAAAGGCAGCGGGCCGTTTCCTGGACATCGAGCGGCGACGCTACTCTCCCATGAGCCGGTATAACCGGTGGGGCACACCCCGGGGTCCAACCATTCATGGACGCCGGAACCGCCCGGGACGCCCGACAGCCTGGCGCGGAAGAGTCGGGCATGGCGGGCTTGAAGGGCCAGGAGGGAGGACCTCGCGTTCTCGACGACGTTCAGTCCGTACATGAGGGGCCGCACTGGGTCTGCCACCCATGTCCGGATCTGCCGCCCTTCCTGCGGCACGACCTGCCCGATGCCTTCGAACGAAAGGAGGGTCGGGAACGTCGCCGTGAGGGCCACGAGCGAAGGCGGAAACTCACGGTCGCCGCAACCGGAAGTAACGCGTCCCGCTGCCGGCACCGATGGTGACCGACGATTGCCCGCCCGCGGACGTCGGGGTCTCCGACACGGCGGTCCAGGTCGCCGGCGACAGCGAGGGTGTGGACTCCAGCACAAACCCTTCCGCGGAAGCCGGCCAGGACAGAACGACGGAGTCGCCCTCCCGCCGGATTGCGAGACTGGGCGCCGACCCTCCCGCTCCCAGCAGGATCGCATCCAGCTCCTCCTGGCTGTATTCCGTCATGAGTTCCGGATTCGTGCTGAACAGCAGCAGATCGATCGTCACCCCGCCCTCCCGGTACGAGATCGTGAACTCCAGCGGCTGCCCCACACGCTCCGCCGTCACCTCGTACGCAAAATGAACATTCGGCTCCCCCGTCGTCTCCGGGTTGTTGAACTGGCTCGATCGCAGCTCGTTCCAGTGGAAGTTCCCCTCCCAGAACGCCGCCCCCTCCTCGTCCCCCATCGAGTGATCCACCCGCCCCAGGTCCCCTTCGTTGATCCACAGAAATCCCGAGATCCCACAACACCCTTCCGCATACCCCCCGCGCGGCAGCGGCCAGTCCGTCTGCGGATCCGCGTTGAAATCCGGCGGCACGAAGAACGAATCCTCGTTCAGGTAATGCACCTCGTTGCCCCCGTTCTCATACATCGTGAACCGCATGTAGAGGTAGTAGGTCCCCGGATGCACGAACTGCACCGTGTACGTCACCTTGTCGCTGTGCTCTCCAAACCCCGTCAGCGTGTACAACGCCGCCTTCTTCGAGGCCGTCGTGTTCGGGCCCAGGATCGGGTCGCCCCGGAAACTGGTCATCGACCCGCTGTCGTCCACCCGGATGAACCCCGCCTCCGGATTCTCATTGGACTTGGTGTGGAAATCCTCCGCCTCGAGGATCAGATACGACCACGCCCCGTCCCCGCTCCCCACAACATTCCCCGGATCCTGCACCGTCACCTGCGCCCAGCCAGGCAGCACTGCCATCAGGGTCCCGATCGTTCCCGCCAGCAACAAGGGTCTCATGTAAGCCTTCCCCAAACGTGATTAGGTGAGAGCACCGGTGACTCGCACGGAATACGGTATCCCGTCCCTGCGGATCCACGGCTGATGGGCGGATGTCACCAGCTCACCCGGAGCGGGTCAAGAAGAGATCTGAATTGCATACTTCAGTCGTATGAATCGTACGGATTCCGCCCTTCGAAGGAAGGACGGAACTCCAGGAAACGATCCCGCGAAGCCCCCGGTGAGGTGAAGCGTCCCGCCCCGGCCGCCCCCCCACCCTCCGATTCACCCCGTCGTCACCCCGTCGCCATTGACGACCGGCCTCGAACCCGGCTTTACAATGGAGCCGTGGCAAGCCTCCCACGCCCGCGCCAGTCCCCGCCGCCCACCTGCGGGTTCACCCTCATTGAACTCCTCGTTGTGATCGCGATCATCGCGATCCTCGCCTCCATGCTCCTCCCCGCCCTCGGCCAGGCCAAGGGCCGGGCCATCCAGATCAATTGCCTCAATAATCTCAAACAACTCGGCCTCGCCACCCACATCTACGCGGCCGACGCGGACGAATGGCTGCCCCCCATCCAGGGGCTCCTTCCCCAGGGCGGCGGCGAGTCCACCTGGCGCGCCTACCTGTTCCCCTACGTCGGTCGAGTCGCCCGCCTCTACGATTGCCCGGCCGAAAAGGAGGATGTGTACGCCAACGCCCGCCCCTCCAAATCCCGCCCCCCCAGTCCCTGGCTCCTCGGACAATTCCTCCCGGGCGAAATGGACATCCCCAGCGGAATCGGCGCCGTCAACGTCCACTGGACCTTCGGCGGCGCCCCGCCACCCTTTGGCCGCCCCGCCGGTTACGAAAACAACCTCTGCCGTACCGCATCCATCGAATCCCCCTCCCAACTCCTGTTCTTCGGCGACGGTCACAGTGACGTCTTCGGCGTCTGGCCACAGGATCGCTGGTGGATCTGGAAGGAGGTCGGCAATGCCAACAGTCCCGGCTTCAATCGCCTCGCCCAGGGCGACAAAGGCGCCGTCCGCCACAACCGCAAGTCCAACTACGTCCGTGCCGACGGCAGCGCCGGCCTCCTCGACCCCGCCCGCATCCCTTGCGACACCTCGGCCTGCTGGTGGTCCGCCAAGGCCGATCCCCATTAACCTCGCACCCGCCTCGCACCCGCCTCGCACCCGCCTCGCTCCCGCCTCGCTCCCATCGCCCCCCAGGTCCCCGGTCATGCGCCGCGTCATCCGCCCCGCCCTCGTTGTCGCCCTCCTCGCTGCCGCCGCCATCGTCTCGCTGCGCGCCTGGCGCGCCCAATCCGACCCCGCTGAAAAAGGCTTCTTCTACGACCTCAGTGCCCAACGCATCTTCATCGGCCCCCGCGACGCCGCACCCCCCATCCGCGGCGTGGACGGCCCTGTAGAGGATGGCTTCCGCGCCCTGGTGATCTCCCGCACGGGACGCCCCGAGGACCGCCGCTCCTGGGAGGTCGCCTACCTCGAAACCTTCACTCCCGAACTCAAACGCCGCACCGGACAAGCCCAGGCCGCCGGCGAGGCCCTGTCCATGGGCCGCCTCGAAGCCCAAACCCACCGCCTCGTGCGCCGCCTCTCCGACACCGATTGGCACCCCATCGCCTCCCCCAAGGGTGAAATCATCGTCCAGGAGTGGGCCAAACCCGGCCCCGACGGCCGCACCCCCGTAGTCTGCACCCCGTGAACTCATCCCCGACGCCATTCCCCAACATGAATTCCATCGACCCCTCCCACCGCCGCACGTTCACCGCCCTGACGGCCCTCGCCTGCGCCCTCGCCGCCACCCTCCACGCCCCGGCCGCCACCCCGTCCGTCCTTCCCCAATACGACACCTACCTCGCCGGCGAGGATATCGTTGTCGCCTTCGCCGACGGGCCCGGCAATCCCAAGGACTGGATCGGCGTGTACCCCATCGAGGTCGTCCCCGGCTCCGTCCCCTCCACCCTCTGGCGCTACGTCGATGGCACCGGCAGCGGCGGCGGCCATCTCGGGCTCCATGAAGGCTCCATCACCTTCCCGAACGGACTCTCCCTCGCCGGCGACTGGACCGTCTTCCTCCTCCTCAACGACGGCTATACCGAACTCGCCCACCACACCCTCTCTGTCGTGGACCCCGCCACCACTCTCGTCCGTTCCTCACGCCGCACCTACGGCGTCGGCGAACCCATCGAAATCTCCTTCCTCAACGGCTGGGGAACCCCGACCGACTGGGTGGGACTCTACCGCGAAGGCCAGACCCCCGGGCCCGGCACCCCGGCCACCCTGTGGTTCTATGTCGGGGGAACACGAACCGCCACCGAGGGCCTCACCGACGGCACCCTCGACTTTCCAACCGGACTGACCTCGCCCGGCGAATACGTCGCCCATTTCCTCTACAACGACTCCTACGAGATCCTCGCCTCGGCACCGTTCTCCGTGGTCGCGGCGCCCCCGCCCTCCACGCCGCGCCTGCTCAGCCTCCAGCCCGCCAACGGCTCGTCCGGCCTGCCCCCGCTCCTTTCCTTCGCCGCCTCCATTACCAACGGCATCTCCCGCATCGTCCCGGCCTCCGTCACCCTCCAACTCAATGGCGTCACCGTTCCCGCCACCGTCACCCCGGATGGGGAACTCCTCACCGTGACCTACCGCGCCGACACCCTCCCCGCGCCCGGTTCCACCCACACCTGGATCCTCGCCGCCTCCGACGACGCCACCCCCACTAACCCCCTGCGCGCCGAATCCACCATCACCATCGCGGCCTATCGCAACATCGTCCTGCCCGCTCCCCTCTACTTCGAAGACTTCGACACCGTCGCCGAGGGTTCTCTCCCGGCCGGCTGGACCGATCAAAGCCACACCATGCCGCTCAACGACACCTTCGACTTCGGTGACCTCGGCTCCCTCGCCTATGCCCGGTGGACCGTCGTCAATGCCGACCGGTTCCTCGAACCCCTCGCCACCTACGGCAATCCCGAAGCCCTCTCCACCGACTACCGCCGCGTCCTCTCGGTCAACCCCCTCAACGTCCTCAACGGTGCCGTGTATGATCAACCCCTCGCCTCCGGCCGCTTCCTCTTCGGCAACTCAGGCTACCAGAACGGCGCCGGTTCCCAGGTGCTCACCCTCTTCACCCCCGACTTCGACCTGTCCGGCCGATCCCACGTCCACCTCGCCTTCAAGAGCCTCTGGGAACAAAACCAGGACAGCCTCGCCGCCATCGAATACTCCGTGGACCGCGGCGCCTCCTGGCTGCCCATCGCCTACTGGCTCGACGGCTCCGACATCGTGCGCGTCACCGACGAGGCCACAGGGATCACCCGCATCGACGTGGATGCCACCTTCCTGACCGAACGCTCCGACATCGCCCGCTACGTGGACGACTTCGGCGTCGAGGTCGGCGGCTACTACGGGGCCTTCATCGCCGCTCCCCTCACACCGGCCCTCGCACCCCACATCGAGGCCCGCATCGACGACAATCCCGTCGAATCCAAACGCATCGAACTCTTCCGCCTCCCCGCCGCCGACAACCAGCCCGCCGTCCGATTCCGCTTCGTCCATGCCGGCACCGATTCCTGGTATTTCGGCATCGATGACCTCGGCCTCTACTCCATCGACCCTGACCAGGGCGGCGAACCTCCCGTGCTTGCACTCTCGCGCCAGGGCAATGAACTCGTCCTGTCCTGGTCCGCACCCGACGGTTGGACCCTGCAATCCACCCCGTCCCTGACCGCCCCAGCCTGGCAGCCCGTCCCCGGCGCCACCGGCAACTCCCACCCCGTCGATCCCACCGCCGCAGCCGCCTTCTACCGCCTCACCCGCTGACCCCCGGCGCTCCATCCGCCCCTCACCCCACCGCCTCACCCCACCCCCTCACCGCGACCCGCAACGCTCCCAACCTGCCCACCCAACGATGCAAACTTCGTGCACATGCACGATGTTTACGTCCAATTTAACGACAAGAATTCCGTGCATATGCACGGAATTTCCGTCGCCTTCGGGTCGCATCTCGGCCTCATTCCTCCTGCAAATCGACCACAAATTCGTGCATATGCACGGAGTTTACGTCATATATCACGGCGAGAATTTTGTGCATATGCATGCAATTTACGTCCTTGGAATCCTCGCCCTGGCCCCTCACCCATCGCGCGGAAACCGCGATGTCCTTTGCAACCCGGCCCCCATCCACCGTGTCATCCGTTCCATGCGCTTCCACACGTCGCTCCCGATGCTTGCCCTGGCCTCCTTCCTCGTCCTGCCCAGCCGCGCCGCCGATCCGCAGGCCGACACCCTCCAACGCACGTTCCCCGCCAATCCCGGCGGCCGTCTCATCCTCGACGCCGACCGCGGCAGCATCTCCATCGAAGGCACCGACGCCGCCGAAGTCCACATCGAGGTCGAACGGCGCGTGTCCCGTGGAACCCTCGCCCGTGCCGCCGCCCTGCTCGATCAACACCAGGTCCACTTCTCCGAAAGCGACGGCACCCTCCGCATCAAGTCGGAGGGACCCGACACCAGCCTCTGGGGCTGGCGACGTCCCCAGCTCAATGTCGCCTTCCGCATCCGGGTCCCCCGCTCCTTCCATATCGACGCCAAGACGGCCGGCGGCAGCATCCGGGTGACGCAACTCGCTGGTGAGGTGTCGATTCGCACCGCCGGGGGCTCCCTTCACCTCGAGGATGTTCGAGGCACCGTCGTCGGCCGGACCTCCGGCGGGTCCATCCGTGCCACCCGCCTCGAAGGCGACATCGAACTGGGCACGTCCGGAGGCGGCATTCAAATCGAGCAGATCTCCGGCACCCGCCTCAAGACCCGCACCTCCGGAGGGTCCATTCGCCTCGCCGGAATCAATGTTCCTGCCGAAGCCCACACGTCCGGGGGCGGTCTGGACATCGAGGCAGCGTCCGCGCCCCTTCAGGCCAGCACCAGTGGCGGCTCGATTCGTGCCCGCTTCTCCACCGCTCCCCGTGCCGATGTCTCCCTGCGCACCTCGGGCGGCAGCATCAACGTCACCCTGCCCAACGATGCCGCCCTCGAACTCGATGCCGCGACCAGCGCCGGATCGGTCCAATGCGACTTTCCCGTCACCGTCTCGGGCACCGTCCAGCGCAATGCCCTGCGCGGACCCATTGGCGGCGGCGGCCCGCTCCTCACGCTGCGGACCAGCGGAGGCAGCATCCGGGTGCAACGCCCCTGATCGACGTCGTCGGCCCCGGCCATCCCGGGTTCACGGATCGCTTTGACCCGACCGTTCCATTTCCATCACCCCAGTCCGCCCCGCCACCGTGTACACCGCGCGGAACCGCGTGCCATCCACCCGCCCGTTGACCGAGTAGCCGCCGAACAGCCACAAATCCTGCCCCCCCTGAACCAGGTACTCGCCCGGCCGCACCGGAGTGAGGACCAGAAACGTGTCGTGGCTCGACGTGAACACCTTCCACCACCGACTCCGAAACGCCGCCCGGTAGAGATGGTCCCCCACCGGCGTCAGTACACACTCCAGCGCCCCTCCATGCCCGGGACGCGCCTCGTCCTGCCAGCGCCCGACCCAGTAACCCTCGACACCCTTTGCCTCGAATCCGGGCGCCCGCGCGGCCCGCGCCTCCCTGCGAAAACTCGCGCATCCCGCCGATCCGACCATCGCCACCAACAGCAGCCACGCAAGGACGCTTCTCATAGGAGCGGGACCTTACCCGGCATCCAGCCAGCGTCCAGCCAGCCTCGCCTTTAACCCGGGGCATCCCGGAGTCTTGGATGAGGAGACAGCGGATCGGAGGGACGAGCTCCGCGAGTCCTCAACCCAACGCTCCACACCGTTGTGGCCTCGTGGAACCCAGCCCTCCGAGGCGACGCTTCGCGAAGTTCGCACCCCACTCCACAACTTCGGGATGCACGGCTCTAACCCGGGGAGACTCCCGAACTCGATTCCGCCCCGATATCGAAGTGCCGGACCCATTCCCTCTGTATCTCCTCAAGCAGCGTTCCCCGCCCGAACTCCCGCAACAGATCCGCAAGGATCTCCGCCTTGGCCCCCGTCGTAAACCCGGGCGGGCCCCCAAGGATCAGTTCCAACCGTCTTCGCAGCGTCGCCCGATCCCCTCCGCGGGTCGGTTCCTCCGCCGACGTGCCACTTGCCGCCCCCTTCAGCGAACCCGCCACCGCCGCCCTGTCCCCAGCCGGACCCAGGTCGAACTGTACCGTCACCCGATGCGTCGAGGTCCCTCCCGCTCCATTCCCTCCCCAGTCGGTCACCGGCCGAACCACGGGACGCCCCTCCGGATCGACCTCGGCCGTCACAGCAAGTTCGAGCGTCACTTGAGAGCCGGCGCCTCGACCCCCTGGAACTTGAAGACCCGCCTGGATCTCCTGACGCAGATACCGGATCCAGTCGGCCAAATCTGGGACACGCACGCCTCTCCCTTATGCCAACCCGGCCCGAAAGAAAACCCCCAACGCATTCAGCGCCAGAGGACCGGTGCATCCGGGAGTCGTGGGTGAGCAGGCAGCGGATCGGAGGGACGAGCTCCGCGAGTCCTCAACCCAACGCTCCACACCCTTGCGGCCTCGTGGAACTCGGCCCTCCGAAGCGACGCCTGGCGAAATGGGCGCATCTCAGCCTTTTGGAGTTCGCCCAAGACAGCGCGCCCTGCCTCATTGCATGGCTACGGTTAAGCCCCGGTGGCCTCGTGCCATCGATCCAGTCGTTCCCCCAGTGCCTCCAACCGGGATGCATCGCGGTCCAATCCCGGAAAATCCCGCGTCAATCCCTCCAGCGTCGGGAGCGCACCCCAGGCCGTCACCTGAAACACCTCATACAGCCGCCCGGCAGGCAGTCCCAACGCCCGCGTGCGCCTCGAAATCACCCCGCGATACTGTTCACGCCAGGCCATCGCATCGGGCGAGGCCTTCATGTGATGCCGGTCCACCCAGGGCAGCCATTCCTGCAATTGCGATTCGTGGCACCAGGCCAGGTCCCCCATCAGGTCGGTCACCGCCCCGACATCCACCGCCAGATCGTGCCGGTGCCCGGCCGCCAGGTACCCGTCGAAGGTGTTGAGAATCACTGGAGTCCGAACCGCACGCGCCGTCCCTTCTCCTTCTTCCGGGTACTCGGGGAGGTAGGCATGGGGCACATTCACAAGGTAGGCGACGGCCCGCACCGCCTCTGCAACATCCAGATGATCCACATGGACCCCGGCCAGCGGATCGACCGGAATCGGGGGACAGAAGAGATAGTCCGGCTCGAACTCCCGGATCTCTTTCCAAAGGGCCGGCAGCAATCCCGCAGACTGCGCCAGGCAGCCTTCCCGGAACGGACTTCCCGACCCGTCCCGCAGCAGGCGCACCTCGAATCCCCCAAGCGCCCCGGCCTTCTGCTGCTCAGCCCACCGCCTCGCGGCAGTGGCCTCCCGGCTCATCGCGTGATGCCCGGCCGCGCCATCCGTGCTAATCAGGATGCGCCGCGCCACCGTCGGATGAGCCCTCCGCCATAGCTCGAACGTCCCCGCCGCGGTGAACTCGAAGTCATCGAAGTGGGCGTGGACGAACAGCAGCTTCATTCCGTGAGTCGATCTCCCCCTGCGCACAGGCCCTGCCTCCACGAATGGGAGCAGGGCATGCCCGAACGGAACGGAGGCCTGCGCCAGACCTCCATTTACTCCTGCACAACCACCCGATAGAACCGGGGCTGATCCGACTGCACCACCGTGTCGCAGACCGTCACCGCAGTCGGGCTATCACCCGCCACCGGATCGCAGACAGTCAGCGTTTGCCAGTCGTCTCCCTCCACAGCGGAACTGTACTCGACGCGATAGCGCTTCCCGGGAAGCCCCGTCCACGAAATCTCGGCCTGCGGCTCTGCACCTGTCAGAAGGCGTACCCGCACCCGCATTTCGTCCCCATGACCGGCACCTCCATTCCCACCCTGTTCACCCAGTGTGATACGCCCGGAGGCAAGGGCCGCCCGGTTGACCCGCACCACGTCACCGGAAGCCAGCGTCACGGAAGTGGCGCTGAAATCACCCACCTGGTCGGGAACCCAACGGATGCGACCGTCCAACGCACCGTCCAGTTCTTCGGCGGGCAGGTTGGAGTCCGCAAAGTACAGAGTGAAGTTCGGCGCCACTTCCAGGGCCATCTCCACGTCCGCGGCGCTGTTGGCCAGCTCGAGGTAATCCACATACAGCGCATACGTCCCTTGCGACTCGGGCCCGCTGAAGCTGAACAGCGTGAAGGGAGTGCCATCCAGGGTGAGCTGTCCAAGCGCCCCGTTGTCCCGGAATCCAGCCGTGGAAACTCCCCGGTCTTCTCCGGCCCAAACGTGCTGGGCCTGGCGGAACCGGTTCAGGAAGGACCGGATGGCCGTTCCCGAAAGATCCCCTTCGACCGGCCGCCGCACCAATTGAAAGCCATCGTTCACGAACCATTGGTTCGAGGCCATGATCCCTCCGTCCGTCAGCCGGCTGGCCACATCCAGAACCAGTGTCCCGAACCCTCCTGTACCCGTCTCAATCACCGACATCTGCGCCTTGAAGTCGTCGGCCAAGATCCGAAGGCTCGCCGCGGTCTCCAGCTCTCCTGCCTCCAGTTTGAGGTCCCGGGTGAAGAGTGCCAGGTCGCCCCGTGTGGAAGTGATGCTGCCCGAACTCTCCAAAGCGTCCGCGCGAATCTCAATGGTCGGCGCCGACATGCTTCCGGAGTTCGATATCACATTCACCGGTCGTTCTGCCGTTCCGAGAAAGATTCGGTCCGCCGAACTCAATCCGCCCATGTGGATCAACTCCTCAAGAATCGGAAAATCAGGGGCATCCGAGGTGCTGACGTTGCCCCTGATCTCGACTTTGGGCGCCTCGATCAGGAGTTCCTCGCCCACCGCCATATTGTCGAAAATGCGGACCTCCTCGCCACGACCGGTGAACCGATGCGTCTGGACGGGAACGATGGTCTGGAAATTGCGGGACACGATCAACGTGTGGAACCGGATCTCCACCGTATTGGTGACCTGAAGCGTCGGATCCGCAGGATCCGGTCCCGGAACGAAGAGGAGATTGGTCCAGGCCGAACTCCAGCAGCTCACCGTTCCCGTGAAACGGCGCACGGTCGTGGCCACCAGATTGGAGACAACCAGAGGACCCTCCGTACTTCCCACATCGTATTGAACCAGCGGCGCATCGACAAAATAGGGCGGGCGCGGGGACAGGTTGGCAGCTTTCACCGACATCAGTCCCTCGCTCCGGAAACGGGCCAGTTGCACATCCAGATTGGTTGCCTCGATCTCGATGCGGCCGGGAAGGTTGGTCGGGTTGCTCAATTCGGGAATCAATCCGAAAAATCCCCCGAACCCTCCCCCTCCTGTGAGCACACGCGCCGGCGTGCCAATGCGCGCCGAATAGCCCGCATAGACGTTGGTCACCAGCGGCGATGCGTACTCCGGGTTCACGAGGAGGGTTGGCGCAAAGGTCACGTTGGTCCCGACGCGCCCTGCCCATTCCGGAGGTGTGATCCTCGAAACCAGAAGGCTGTTTGGCCTTTGGTACGTGGCGGCAGGCGACGAGATGGTGTTGGTGTACAGGACCGCGTTGGTCAGGGAGCCCAGATTATCCAGCACATAAACGAAGTTCGTGACGGGCTCTCCGGTGATGGTGTCCACATCCTCGAAGGTGAACTGGACCATGGCCATCAAACTGCCGGGCACATCGCCCGTTCGGGGAGGACCCCAGCCCACGTCCACCTTCAACTGCGGATCGAAGCTGTTGGTGTCCACGAAGATCGTCTGCACCACCCAGTTGGTCGGACTCACTGTGTTGGTCCGGGCGAACGGATGCGGCGCACTGACGAACGCATTGTTGGTGGTCAGGTTCGGAACCATGACCTGATGGGACCCCGAACTGGCGTTGGGTCCCGTCAGCAGCGCCAGATTGAATGGATTGGTCCCGGCAGGATCGAGGACGTTGTTCACCCCGGCGCCACCGTGGATGTCCTGAACCCCGTTGTCGTTCGAGTACTGCAACGCCCCATCGAAGGTGAACCCGGGAGAAATCGGGGCATTGGGATCCTCGCCCGCCCGCATGCCGCTGCGCGCCAGCCGCACATTCTCCCCCTGGATCTTCATCAATCCTTCGGCCCCGACCGTCAATCCGCCACGATTCACCACATTCGTCGCGTCGATGAGTATCCAGGAATTATTATAGAAACCTCCAAACCCAAACCCTGCAAAGAAGGTGCCCCCGAATCCGGAGTTCATGGCCACCGTTCCGTCATTGTGGAAGCTGGCGGCACGGGTCCTGAATCCAGTTTCAGGCATCAGATCGAAGCGGAACCCGCCGCCTCCCTGGATGATCGCCCCGGAGAAATTGGTGTAGTGGAGCGTATTCTGGGTTTCGTACGGAACATCGTTGGCTGAGACCTGAAACACTCCGCGATTCAGGAAGGTCACCGCATCGATCATCGGAGCGCTGGTCACCCCGGTGTTCTCGTACAGGGGGCTGGGCGCCGCCCAGGGTGCCAGCCCGCCGAGACCGACCAGCGCAACCGTTGCCAGGAATTGATTGAAGGTACTTCGCACAGTATGCACTCCCGGTTCAGATCCAAATCAGCGTCCGCCAAACACGCGGTTTTCGATGGCCCGAATCGACGTTCCCGTCGGGTAGGCGATGGGCGCGTTCGTGCTTCCATCGAACGAACCCCACACAAAGTCCGAATGAGTCCCTGGCTGGTATAGAAAGTTGGGCTGCTGGTTCACGAAAACCGCCCCAACCTTATTGAAGGTGATTCCACCCGGCCCCTCATACTGCCCGGGTCCGCTCAACGCAGCCGAGCCGTTGATGGCATCATTGCTCGTCGCCATCGCGGTACGTGCCAGAAACGGATTCGCGCCGGCGTCACCCGCCAGATCCTCCGCCGAAAACAGGATGTCCGGCGCTGTCAGTACCCGCGTCACGCGTTGACTGATCGTCCGTTCCACCCCGTTGGTGATGACAACGCGGACGGTCTCCACAAACTGATTGGTCACGGCATAGGCGTTGGGTTGATAGACCACACCCAGCCCAGGACGAACGAACTGGAGTCGATTGATTCCGGGGCGAAGCCCCTGAGGATAAAATGGCACTCCCGGAAGCGCCCCGCCCGTTCCATCTCCCGGATCGACGATGTTGGTGGAGGGGGGCGAAATCGGTGTCCAGGCGCCACCGCCACCCCCCAGGAACGCACCCGCCGCCCCGGTGGCATCCGGGGGCAGCGTCTCCACATTCTGGTTCTCGGGACGATAGATGTACCGAAGGCCCCCGACATCGTCGCGCGTCAACCCGGTGAAGTAGCTGCCGAATCCGAAGACACTATAGGCAAAAAGGGCAGTCGAAGAGGCCACCGGTTCTGCCAGGATCAGCGGGTCCACCGGCTCAGGAATGGTGGAAGCCTTGACCACGACCCCGTCCTGGTTCTCGTAGATCCCAAGATAGGTCCACAATTGCCCGTTGATGTAGGGCGTAGGTTCGAAGGTGACCGGATCGAAATTCCGCATGATCGAGAGATAGTTGGTCTGCTCCGGCGGCGTCCAGCGGGCTCTCAAGGTGTAAACGAAGCGTTGCGGAGGCGCCAATCCCACCTGCTCCAACAGGATCTTGAGGGCCATGGCCCTCAGATCCATCATCCCCAGATCCCGCGCCCGGTAGTTGACCCGCATGGTGAACAGCGGGTAGTCATCGATGTTGATCTCCGACATGGGTGGCAGCGCATTGAGGATGGCGATGGCCCCTTCGACCGCATTGACGCCGTCCTGTCCGAAATAGTTGAGGAAGGACTCATCGAAGGCGTAATGGATCTGCGGGACCACCCAACGATGCTCCTCGCCCAGATTCATCGGCCCGTAAATGTCGGGATCGCCATCCCGTCCGGTCTGATCGGTGTACCAGGCCGGCACCTCGCCGAAGAGTGAGAAGGCCTCGGCCCGCTGAATGCCGGCCAGCAGCCCCATTCCGACGCACACACTCAATAGGATTCGCAACATAGGCGGTGCTACCTGACTCGAAGGACGCGATACAGCGAGACCTCTTCGCTCGCCATCAGAGTGATTCCATCCACGGTGTCCGCCGCAAAGCGGGGTCCGCCCTGCGCAGTCCACACCCGGCCATCCGAGGACGACTGCAACTGGTAGAGGAAGCCGGGACGAGTCGTCCATTCCACCCGCAGCCCCAGGGGAGTGGGTTGAACCCGGACTGTCAGACGGCTTGTGGGATCCGTGGGATCCGTTCCCGCCAGCCATTCCTCAAGGTTCGTGGCGCCGTCACCGTCGCTGTCCTCGTGAGGTCCGGGATACCTTTCGGCACCGGGCCAATAGAGTTCCTGCCAGTCATCCGGCAGACCGTCGAAGTTTCGATCCGCCCCCCATGTGCGACCCTGAGCGGCTGCGGAACGGGGAGAGGCTTCGCCGCTGGCCAGCACATAGGCGATTTCGACGGAAATGACGCTCCCGGGAGCGAGAGCCTCGTAAACCCAGTAGTTTGCGTCCACTTCGGCAAGTAGCCCGCCGCCTGCCGCATACACCCGGTAGGATGCAACCTCGATCCCTGGCACCGGAGGCCAGGAAATCATGACACTCGACGAGGTCAGGCCGGAGACCAGCGGAACCCCGGGAGGCGCGAGCTTCTCCTCGATGACCAGCCGTTGCCCAAACAAATCCATTCCGCTCCCCGGCAGATTGCTCGACCAGGCGGTCAGAAATCGCCCACGTCCATCCCCGGCGACGGCCGGGAAGATCTGGCCTCCGCCGGTGGTGCTGTTGACCAGAAACTCATCCGCCGACGGACCCGATGTGCCGTCCACCCACCGGCCATAAACGCCTTCCCACGATCCGTCCTGACCCATGCTGCTCCAGACCGCCAAAGCACCGGAGCTGCCGGCAGCGAGGCGCGGACGGTATTGATCTCCAAACACATGCTGGTTGACGAGGAACTCGGACCCGAGGGGTTGCCCGGTTGCGCCAAGCCGTAGAGCCGCGATGTCGTAACCATTTTCCCGGGAGGTGGGATTCCGTTTGGTCCAGGCAAGAAGGTGGGGCCCGCCGGGAATGGCCACAAGGGTCGGATGCGCTGCCGGCGCATCCGTTCCCGCGATACGCTGGTCCCCGGTCAGCGGTTGCGCGCTCGATGAGAAGGCCCGGGTGTAAAGTGCGATCTCGAAGACGGGGGCTCCCCCGCCGATCACGCGGCGTCCGGAGTCGTCCCGGAAGTCGCGCTCACCGACCAGGCGCTCGCCCACCCAGGCGACAAGAAATCCGCCCTCGGCCGACGAAGCGACGGTCGGAGCACGACGCCCCATTCCAATCTGTTGATTCACCCGGAATTCCTCCCCCAGGAGGGTTCCAGACGCCGAAATCAGTCTTCCGAAGACATCGTAGTTGGCGCTGTCCTGCCGAAAGCTCGCCCAGGTGATGACCACAACCCCTCCTGTGAGCACGGCGACGGAAGGTTCCACCTGGTGTTCACCGGCCCCGGATGGGATACGGATGTCTCCCGTGACGAAGGTTCCCGAGGGTCCAAGGATGCGGGCATAAACGCTCGGAAACCCCTCCCGCGGAGCTCCCTGCCAGACGAACACGGCCCCCCCCCCGGGCAGGAGAGCCACGCGTGCATGCTCCTGATCCCCCGTGGCGATCTCGTTGATCCTGAAGCGTCCACCCTGGGGTGAAAGCGTTTCGTTGACGGCCAATGCCGAAATGCCAAGCCCTTGACCGTCGGTGGCAGCATCCTGCCAGACCAGCCATCCCCCTGTGGAACCTAATGCAAGGTGGGGAAGGACCTGGTCGCCTGGGGCCTGGGGGGTCAACAGGAATTCCCCCCCCTGCCGGACGACGGGGCCGCCTCCCAGCGTGGAGGCGCCAGCCAGAAGGCCACCACTCACGCCGGCCAGCAGGGCGACCACGATACGGATTCGAGCTTTCATGCCAGGGATTCCGCCGAGTTTCGGGCAGGTTTCCACACCGGTCTCACAAACGCAATCGAGAGTGCCGTCATGATCGTCGCCTCACTCCCGTCCGCGGGCCTGCAGCGGAATGATGTTCGGGTCGTAGGGCAGGTTGTCCGGAGTGTGAATCGGGTTGCCGGCCGGATCGATGATGGTCGGAGTGATGAAGATGACCAGATTCCGCTTGGAGGCCGAGGTGGACTCCGTGCGGAAGAGCCGTCCCAGCCAGGGGATGTCGCCCAGGAAGGGGACCTTGTCCCTGATCTTCCGAATGTCCTCCGAGATGAGCCCGCCCAGGACCACCGTCTGGCCGTCCCACACAATGGCGGTGGTCACCACCTGGCGCATGCGCAGGCGCGGCAGCGGAAGCTGCGCCTGGATCGGCAGGCCGATCGTGTTGCCGGCGACGCTCTGGGCCTGGGGCACGAACAAGCCTGGATCATCGTACCCGAGAAATTCGCTGAAGGTCGGAATGATGCTCATCTCGATGGTGTACCCGTCTGCGGCCACATACGGGATGACATCGAGCACCGGACCGAAGGGAGTGACCTGACTGATGTAGTTGACGGTTGGGGCCACCCCGCCACCGGCCTGAGCCACCCCTGTCCCCAATCCGCCGCCGGCCCCGACGCCCCCTCCGCTGGCTGTCTGGTTCAGGTCCACCCCGGTGACGATGGTACGCAGGTCGTTGATGACCACCTGGGCCTGTCTTCCGCTGAGGGTGGTCACCCGGGGCGCGGCCATGACCTCGATGGCCCCGCGCTGCTCGAGGGCCCGAATCGCGACACGAAACTGGGGATCGGTGAGCAGGCCGGTGATGGTGCCCAGGGTGGGAACCGTGGCGCCCTCCCCACCGACGGTGTTGCGCAAGCCGCCTGTGAGAACGCCGTCGGTGGACGAGGCAGGGACGTTGCCTGGCCCGGGGAGACCGAAGGAATCCGCAGGCCCGGGGAAATTGCCGCTGGGATTGGCGGCCGAAGGCTCGCCGACATAGGAGGGAGCCGTGCCAGGCTGGATGCCCAGCCGGTTGTTTCCGAAGAGGGTATTCCCGACGATCCAGTCAAACCCAAGGGCCTTGAGATCGTCCTGACCCACTTCGGCAAAGCGCGCCTCAATCTGGATCATCGGAGGCGCCGCGTTGAGCACCTCGATCGCCTGTTCGACGATCTCGATCTCCTCAATGGTGGCCCTGACCATCAACATCCCGAGGCGGTCGTTGAAGAAGACCGAGTTGGGAGGCAGGAGGTTGACCCCAGCGGCGGCGAAGAACTCGCGCACCACCTCCTGAACGGTGGCTGTCGCCGTGGGTACGGTCACGCCCCGCAGTCCGTTGCTGCCTCCGCCGGCTCCGCCCAGGCCCCCGCCCCCGCCCCCACCGAATCCACCGCCGCCGCCCTGCCCGCCCTGGATCACGTTATCGGTGATCAACACCCGGGGAATGATCGCTCCAATGCTGCCCCCCTGACCTCCCTGGCCGCCGCCGCCGCCGCCCTGTCCGCCACCGCCACCGCCGCTGCCTGTCTGGAAGTCGCCGAATGGAATACCCGCCACCGATTGGAGTCCGGACTCGAAGGTGTTGGGGTTGACCCTGAAAATGCGTGTCACGAGTTGGGCGGCCTCGGGGCGCTTGTGCATGAAGACCACGGCGTAGTCTTCGATGGTGATCTTGATCGGGCTGGAGGCCGCCTTGGTGACGGCGTCCAGGACGTCGGACATCCTCACGTTATCGAGCGCCGGGTAGATTCGGACCGAGACATCGTTGAGATTGACCTGCTCCGCACCCTGTATCTGAATGATCTGACCGGTGTTGGGATCCGTGAAGAACTGTCCGGCGGCCTGGGTGTTATCCAGGTACGGATTGATAAAGAAATTCACGCCTTCACCCTCCGGATCGCGTAGCCTCGACTCTTCTCTCAGATAGAGGACCACCTCGCTCAGGGGCAGTTCCTCGAACTTGACGTCATTCATCCGGATGCGATCGAGCTTGGACATGATGGTTTGACGGCCCTTGCTCGTGTGCACCAGGTTGGTACGGGCGAATGGATTGGAAGGGGGAAGTTGGGAGCGGTTGAGGGGCTTGGTCCACGCCTCGTCGATCTCGAGGAGAGAGTACTTGTTCATGATGCCCCGCCGCCTGGTCTCGACGCGGGCCTTCTCGTCGAGGACCAGCTTCATGTAGTAGTTGGCGGCCGCATTGCCCGGCTCCGCCTCGAGGGCAGTAACCAGCTTCTCCTCCGCCCTGGCCAGTTGGCCGGCTTCGAGAAACACGCGGGCATCCTGGACCAGTGTGGCCACCCGGATATTGCCTTCACGAATCTCAGGAAGCTGTCCCAAGGTGTCCGCGCTCGGAACGCGCCCCCGTCGCTGCGCCAGCACCCGATCGAGATCCTGCTTGAGGGCTGCGGCCTGCTGATTGAGGGGATCCAGGCGCAGCACGCGTTCGACATGGGCGAGCGCCTCGTCCACATGGCCCCTTCTCCGGACGTCGTTGGCGAGCTGCATCCGTGTGCTGGAGACGCCAGCGATGGCGCGGTCCCGCTCGACGTCCGCCCGACTGCCCACCCGGGTGGCGAGCTGGTAGGCATCCTCGTAGCGTCGGGCCGCCTCGGCCAGGCGCCCGGCGGTGGCGTCCCGGTCGGCTTGGGCGAGGGTCTGTCCGAGCAACCGGTAAGCCTCCTCACGGCGCGCTCCTTCCTCGATCGCCGAGGGGACCTGAGCCTGGGCATGGAACGGCACCGGCAGCGCGGCGCCCCAGGCCAACAGGAGAGCGATGATGGGAACGGCAACTGGGCGGATCATGGAGCTGGGTTCGTTACGCGACGGAAACATAAAGTCTTACCTCTCAGGGGGTCCCCTTCAGACGGATGTTCCAGCGCTTGTGGGTGCTGGACTGGACAGTAACGGTGTCATGAGTGATGGCAACGACAATGTAACTCTGCGATCCGAGGCGGATCCCGCCCGGTTGCCGGGCGCGCACATTGCTGAACCGGTTTCCAAGCTTGTCATGGACAAGGTCGGCCTCGTATCCGGCAACGCGTCGGTAGGGATTCTCCCGGGTGATGACGGCCGTCTCCGTGGAATCGGTGAACCGTATTTCCACGGAGGCTGGCTCCTCGGCCGGACCATTGACCTTGGTCAGGACAAAGGGATCGTTCCTGGAACTGACCCCCTCGGAGAGATACACTTGACGTGGGCGCACCGAACGCCCGCCCTTCGACTGGTCCAGAACCAGAAACCGGTATCGCAGGCTTTCCCCGCTGCGTTGGACGCCGTCGAATTCGACCAGAAAATCCAGCGGGCGGATGGCGGTGGCGGAGAGCCCGCCCGGTCCGTCCTCATCGCCGCGCACGACCTTGAAGAGGGTGCCGTCGCTTCCCGGCCGCCAGGTGACGGGATTGAACAGATTGTGATCCCCGTCGAGTCTGAGTTGGGGCTCCAAATGGACCCTTCTGAGAATGCGCTCATGGTTGGAGACATCGACGGGCGACACCTCCTTCTTCCTGGCGCGAAGGCCGCTCTCGAGGGCCTGGCGGATGGTCTCCTGATTCCTGGAGACGCGCAGGGGAAGCAGCGCCGCCGTCCCCAAGAGAGCGAGGAGAATGACGCTGAGGATGAGCTTTTCGTAGTGAGCCGACAGCGCGGCCCCGAGTTTCTTGAGTTGGTCCATGCGGGCGGCGTTGAGTTATTCAGCGGTACCCATCCCGTCCCCGTCCGGCATCCGGACCGCGGCCGCGCGTGCTGGCGTGCGCCGGGCTGTGTCAGGCGCCGGACGCGGTGTCACGAAGTCGAGTTGAAGGATGACCAGCAGCGGACGTTCCTCGATCGCTCCACCCGGACCGCGTCCTCCCCCGGGAGGGGCCATCATGGGCGGCATTCCTGGTGCCATGCCGGCTCCCGGAGCCCCGGGCCCGATACCATACCGTTCACGGAGAGCCGGGTCCATGCCGCCGGCGCCTCCCCCCCCTCCTCCGATTCCGTAACGGTCGCGCATCGATGGGTCCATGCCGCCCCCCCGTCCCCGACCCCCACCGATCCCATATCGGTCGCGCATGGAGGCATCCATGCCGCCCCCTTCACCCCGGCCCCGTCCCAGGCCATACCGTTCGGCCAGTGCCGGGTCCATGCCCCCGATCCCGCCACCGGGCTGGGGTGGTGCCATGCCCGGTGTAACGGGCATCATTCCTGGGGGAACCATCATGGGCATGCCGCCAGCGGGGCGTATCGTCGTCGGCTCGACATTGAGCGTCTTGATGGCGATACAGGGTCCCAGGGCGGCGAGTCCGCGGATGACTTCGGCCAGTTCGGAATTGAAGGATCGAAAGCTCAGGTCGTAGGGGGCACGAATGACCCAGTTATTGGTGACAGGGCCCTTGGTGAGGAAGTCGGAGGTGCCGCCCTCCTCGCGAAGAACCGCCGAGCGACGGATGGTGGAGAGGGCGTGAACCTTGGCGTTGAAGAGCACCCGGCAAAGCGTCGAGATATGCGCGACCTGCTGGGCGATGCGCGGGATGGCATTGGAGTCGAACTGGCCCGCATGGTCGCGCAGGCGTTGGAAGGTGAACGCGTAGCGGTCGGGCAGTTCAACGCCCGCCGCCTCCGCCTCGCCGCGCAGTTCGGAGATGGTGTTCTCGATCAGAAGGCGCAACGAGAAGGTGTCGGTGACTTCCGGTGCCGGCAGGGGGTGAAGGGTGCTTCGCAGGGACAGCGCCAGTTGCTCCATGCGCTCCGCCTCCTCACGCACCAACTGGATGTTCCGGTCCTCGGGAAAGGGATTGAGGTTGTTGAGCCGGCCCCATTCGTTCTGCTTTTCCTCCAACTGCGCGTTGATGTCCGCCTCGCGCGACGATTCGGAGTAGAGAAAGAAGCCGCTGCCCCCGAGCAGGACGAGGCCCACCAGCCCGCCGAGGACGAGCATCAGATTCTTCTTGATCCACGGCATACTAAAGTTTGATGGGGTCCTTCAGGCCCAAGGTCAGTTCGAAGGTGAAGGTGGGGTCCCCGGCCTCCGGCGTGTTCTGCTTGCCGAGGCGGGTTTTGGCGGCATCGAAGTGGGGACTCGCCTTGAGTTCCTCCTCAACCGCCGCGGAAATATGCAGGTTTCGGGTCGGGGACAGCCGGTACAGGTTCACCGCCCGCAGGACCACGCTGATCTCGGACACCTCGTTGGTGTTGGTGGAGCGGCTGGCGGTCGAGGATGTCGCAGCAGGCGCGGATCCGTCATCCTCACTGCCGTCATCCGCAGCCGCAGTGCTGGGGGGCAGGAGGCCGTATCGGCGCATGAGTTCCGGGGACATGGTGAAGGTGGTCGCAGGCGCCTCGTCCTGCTGGGCCACCTCCTCCTCCCCCTCGCCCCGTGTCACGTTGCCCATTCGGAACGACTCGATCCAGACCCCGACATCGACGCCCGGGGGACGGGCCTTTTCTTCGGCCCTCAGGAGGGCCTGACGCAATTCCCCCAGCAGATCCACCCAGCGATACTTCGCGGTGAGCCAGTCGCGGTAGGTGTTGGCGTCGGTTTCGGCCCGTTTCAGGGCGGACATGGCGCTGCTCAACTGCTGTTCACGGGCCTGCAGCGGCTGGACATCCGAGGCGATCTGTTCGAGGGCCACGGCCTTGTCGTCAGCCACTTTCCGGGTGAAGAGGCCCAAGGCCACCACCACGACCACCAGACTGAACAGCGAGGCGAGGAAATAGGGTTTTTTCTGCTCGAACTGCTGGCGCTTCAGCGAGCTCTTGGGCAGGAGATTGAGCTCGATCGGACACTGCGCCAGGTTCCGCAGCGCGGTCCCCACGAGTTCGCCCATGCTGTGGGCGACGGCGGAGAGGTCATCCACATTGACCGTGGGCGCCACCTGGACGTTGCGGAGCGGATTGAAGTACTCGACCGGGATGTTGAGCTTTTCCCCGAAGAACTGCGCCGTGTAGGGCATGATCGATGCCCCCCCCGAGAGCACCAGCCGCGCGGGAGCACTCCCGCCCTGCTGGCCCCGGTAGAACTGGATGGTCTGGTTGACCTGGATGTGCAGGCGCGTCATCACCTGCCGCGCCACCTTGGCCACGGCCGCCTGCTTCGGATCCTCGGGTTCCTCGTAGGCCCCGCCGAGGCTCACGAACCCGTGGGCGACCTTGAACTGCTCCGCCTCATTGAAACGGACCCGCGATTCGGTGGCGAAATCCTGCGTGATCGAGTTGGCGCCGATGCTGATGCTGCGGGCGTAGATCTTGTCCTTCTCGAAGAACAGCACCGTGCTGGTCTTCGCCCCGATGTCGAGGAGCATGGTGCAGCCGTCCTGGTCCGCGTAATTGAAGCGAAACGCGTTGGCCAGTGCGGCCGGCGACACATCGACACTCTGCAGCCGGACCCCCCTGGACTCGGCAACCCGGAAGAGCCCCTCGACGATATCCGTCTTGATGGCCACCAGGAGGACCTCCATCTCGCCGCCGGGCGCGGCTCCGAGGATCTGGTAGTCCCAGACGACCTCCGCCAGGGGGAAGGGCACATTCTGCTGCGCCTCGTACTGGATGATCTGCCCGACCTTCGCCGAATCGACCGGCGGCAGCTTGACGAATTTCGAGAAGACGTGAAATCCGGGCGCGCAGACATTGGCGGTCCTGGCCGAGAACCCCCGCTCGGTGAACAGATCCTGCAACCCCTTGGTCACCACCCGTTCCCGGGCGCTCTCCTGGGACCCCTCCAGCCCGAGCGCTTTGAAGCCGAACTGGCGCAGCACCAGATGGCCCGAGTCGTTGATCTCGAATTCGGCGACTTTCAGCGTCCCGGCGCCGAAGTCGATCGTCAGAAATGGTTTCGCTTTAAGCATGGTGCCTCATGCGCCCCGCCGACGCGCGGGCGGCTGCCGCCGAACGAACGCCGGAACCAAATGGGAGCGGGCGACGGCTGGTTAATGGAAAGCGATTCATAGGGTCAACCAAAAAGGTCCCCGACGGGCTGTTCGGACTTCATACGGACTCGCCCCTTTCTTGACCACAAAAATAATCGACCGTGCGGCGCAACCCCTCCTCGAGAGGAACCAGCGGTTCCCAGTCAAGCAGTTTCTTCGCCCGCCCAATGTCGGGGCGCCGCTGCTTCGGATCGTCCTTGGGAAGGGGTCCGAATCGAATCCGACTGCGGGAGCCGGTGGCCCGCAGGATCTCGTCGGCAAAGGCCCGGACGGTCATCTCGACCGGGTTCCCGAGATTGATCGGCAGGGGCGCGGCAGGGTCCTCACAGGCCATGTACCGCTGCAATCCCTCCACCAGATCCGAAACGAAACAGAAGCTGCGCGTTTGCGACCCGTCGCCATGCACCGTCAAGGGCTTGCCCGCCAATGCCTGTCCGATAAACGACGGAACCACCCGCCCGTCCCGGAGGCGCATCCGAGGGCCGTAGGTGTTGAAAATGCGGGCGATCCGTGTCTCCAGCCCGTGCTCCTGGTGGTAGGCCATGGTCAGGGCCTCCGCATACCGCTTCGCCTCGTCGTAGCAACCCCGCGGCCCCACCGGATTCACATGGCCCCAGTAGGTTTCCTTCTGCGGATGCTCCTGGGGATCCCCGTAAACCTCCGACGTGGACGCCAGCAGAAAACGCGCCCCCTTGTCCTTGGCCAACCCCAGCGCCTTGTGCGTCCCCAATCCGCCCACCTTCAACGTCTGGATCGGCAGTTCGAGGTAATCCAACGGACTGGCCGGGGACGCAAAGTGCCAGACGTAATCCACCGGCCCGTCGAGAAAGAGATACTCGGTGACGTCCTGGCGGATAAACCGGAAGTGCTCATCCCCCGCCCATCGATCGATGTTCCCCACGGATCCGGTCACCAAATTGTCCAGCACGGTCACCCGGTGCCCGTCCCCTCGCAGAGCATCCACCAAGTGCGACCCGACGAACCCGGCACCCCCCGTCACCACGGAATGCGGCGGTCGGGTGCGGGTCCTCCGGCTGCGTGCGCGTTTCGCCATGCGTCGTGACTGGACGTCCACTCTGCCCGAACCCGGGTCGCCTTGGGAAGCACCTTGATGAAGTGCGCCTCGATT
>JAHCBA010000057.1 GCA_019634625.1 Verrucomicrobiia bacterium | reverse complement strand
CACGTTTCAATCCGCGCCTCTGACCGGAGCCAGAGGCGACCCCCTGCGACAGTCTGCCCCGGGGTACATCACTCGCGTTTCAATCCGCGCCTCTGACCGGAGCCAGAGGCGACGCGGGTCCATAACGCAAGTCTCTGACGCCACAGCAGTTTCAATCCGCGCCTCTGACCGGAGCCAGAGGCGACGTGCATGCAGTGGGGGATTGTCAGATGTTATTAAAGGTTTCAATCCGCGCCTCTGACCGGAGCCAGAGGCGACCATTGGCACACCGCACTCCCGCAGCATCCGCGCGGTTTCAATCCGCGCCTCTGACCGGAGCCAGAGGCGACGGTCCAAGTGCCGGATTCCAATGTCCCCAGGCTTGTTTCAATCCGCGCCTCTGACCGGAGCCAGAGGCGACTTCCGGTGCTGGCTGAGGTACCAAAGTGCTGCTGGTTTCAATCCGCGCCTCTGACCGGAGCCAGAGGCGACGTTGCCGACCGGGCAGGGCCGCGAGCCGGTCTTGGCGTTTCAATCCGCGCCTCTGACCGGAGCCAGAGGCGACAGTGGGAGCGTTGAGGAGTCAGGGAATTGAGGGAGTTTCAATCCGCGCCTCTGACCGGAGCCAGAGGCGACACGTGTTTGCCCATCTGACCAACAGGGCGGAGGGGTTTCAATCCGCGCCTCTGACCGGAGCCAGAGGCGACCCCTGGGCCTGCACTCATCAAGATCACGGCCGAGGTTTCAATCCGCGCCTCTGACCGGAGCCAGAGGCGACATAGGTTTTGTTTCGTTGATTTACCGAAGCCTCCAGGTTTCAATCCGCGCCTCTGACCGGAGCCAGAGGCGACACGAAGCGAGCCGGCCGAATCCGCAACATTGGCCAGTTTCAATCCGCGCCTCTGACCGGAGCCAGAGGCGACGCATAGGGGCGCAACGGACCGCTGCAATCGAGGGAGTTTCAATCCGCGCCTCTGACCGGAGCCAGAGGCGACAGGGCGTGGAAGCTGAAGTGGGAATGGCCATCGGAGTTTCAATCCGCGCCTCTGACCGGAGCCAGAGGCGACTCCTGCCACCGGCGCAGGTTGCACCCGATGAAAATGTTTCAATCCGCGCCTCTGACCGGAGCCAGAGGCGACCGCCCGTTTCCACCTCACTTCTCCTTTATTCATAGTTTCAATCCGCGCCTCTGACCGGAGCCAGAGGCGACGCGGGAAGTGGCGATATGTCGCCGCTGGCTCCGAGTTTCAATCCGCGCCTCTGACCGGAGCCAGAGGCGACGGCGCGTCGGCGTAGATCGCATTCTTCCAGTGGATGTTTCAATCCGCGCCTCTGACCGGAGCCAGAGGCGACACGGCGACAGGAGCGGTGCCAATCGGCGAGCATCCGTTTCAATCCGCGCCTCTGACCGGAGCCAGAGGCGACGGCAGGCGGTCAACGCACACGGCTACCGGGTGGGTGTTTCAATCCGCGCCTCTGACCGGAGCCAGAGGCGACACGGAGGCTTCTGGCAGCCGCATGAGTGGGACGGGGTTTCAATCCGCGCCTCTGACCGGAGCCAGAGGCGACTCAACTTCGGGATGCTGACGCCGATGCAGACAAGGGTTTCAATCCGCGCCTCTGACCGGAGCCAGAGGCGACAACGCCGGGGTTCCGGTCAGGGTGATGGTGATACCAGTTTCAATCCGCGCCTCTGACCGGAGCCAGAGGCGACTGAATCCTTCGGGCGACTTTCCACTGCCGCCGAGGGTTTCAATCCGCGCCTCTGACCGGAGCCAGAGGCGACCGTGTCATCGCGAATGCCGCCGTTGGAGTCACCGAGTTTCAATCCGCGCCTCTGACCGGAGCCAGAGGCGACAAGGGCTGATCATGGGCCCTCCTCGTCCACCGAGTTTCAATCCGCGCCTCTGACCGGAGCCAGAGGCGACTAGATCGAAAAGTGCGCAATCGGCACTCCAGGTACGTTTCAATCCGCGCCTCTGACCGGAGCCAGAGGCGACCCCGTTCCCCGTCGCGTCATCGCCCGTCATCGAGTTTCAATCCGCGCCTCTGACCGGAGCCAGAGGCGACGTGTCGGACTGGGCGGCGATGCGACCCGCAATGCCGTTTCAATCCGCGCCTCTGACCGGAGCCAGAGGCGACCGAGCTGACCACCCTCCGCGGCGAGGTGCGTGAGGTTTCAATCCGCGCCTCTGACCGGAGCCAGAGGCGACGGGAGGATTTGGAGCTGATCGCCTTGATGAGCTTCGTTTCAATCCGCGCCTCTGACCGGAGCCAGAGGCGACGAAGTCCCCCTCTGAGATGGTATTGAGAGCAAAGGTTTCAATCCGCGCCTCTGACCGGAGCCAGAGGCGACCTCGCGCGGATCGAGGAGGCCGCGAAGCTGCTGTGTTTCAATCCGCGCCTCTGACCGGAGCCAGAGGCGACTCGCCGACAACCGGCTCTCCGAACTGGCCGAACTGGTTTCAATCCGCGCCTCTGACCGGAGCCAGAGGCGACCCGAGATTCCCGCCGACGCGGGTGTCGCCGGGGACGTTTCAATCCGCGCCTCTGACCGGAGCCAGAGGCGACCTGCTACGATTCAAGTGCGACATCGACGCCTGCATGTTTCAATCCGCGCCTCTGACCGGAGCCAGAGGCGACACCACTCCCCCCGCACGGGGAGGGACGAGTGGCTGTTTCAATCCGCGCCTCTGACCGGAGCCAGAGGCGACGGTGGTGGCGAGGTAACCCGCGTACACAGCCGAGGTTTCAATCCGCGCCTCTGACCGGAGCCAGAGGCGACCGTTCCGACCCGCACCAGGGAATCGCTCACGAAGTTTCAATCCGCGCCTCTGACCGGAGCCAGAGGCGACTTCAACGAGATCGTGCAGGGCGTGCGGCACAAGGGGGTTTCAATCCGCGCCTCTGACCGGAGCCAGAGGCGACGCCTGCGCATGTTGCGGTGAAGGTGACCGGCAACGTTTCAATCCGCGCCTCTGACCGGAGCCAGAGGCGACCAACGGAGACCAGGGCGCGTACGTGGTGGCCAAGGTTTCAATCCGCGCCTCTGACCGGAGCCAGAGGCGACCGGTCGCCGAATTCTTCGTGACGCGGTTGCACATGTTTCAATCCGCGCCTCTGACCGGAGCCAGAGGCGACGTATCCGGGGGTCGTTCCCCGTGACGCCTTCAACCTGTTTCAATCCGCGCCTCTGACCGGAGCCAGAGGCGACCGGATGTTCGCGAAGGTCAGGACGCCACCAGCGGTGTTTCAATCCGCGCCTCTGACCGGAGCCAGAGGCGACCCGCCACGTCGGGCCGCGCCACCGGCCACCACGCCAGTTTCAATCCGCGCCTCTGACCGGAGCCAGAGGCGACACACCGCCGCAAGATTCCGGCCCGGCGTCAGCCGTTTCAATCCGCGCCTCTGACCGGAGCCAGAGGCGACGGTGCGAACAACTCGATCATCACACCTCCCGCTGCAGTTTCAATCCGCGCCTCTGACCGGAGCCAGAGGCGACTCGGGCGCCGCGCAGCAGCAGCAGGGTCCGGACGTGTTTCAATCCGCGCCTCTGACCGGAGCCAGAGGCGACTCAGCCGGTGGTTGGACGGTGCGCCTCTCGACGGGTTTCAATCCGCGCCTCTGACCGGAGCCAGAGGCGACCGGGGCCGCGATTGCCAGGGCCATGGACCGCGAGGTTTCAATCCGCGCCTCTGACCGGAGCCAGAGGCGACGCACCGCCAAGGATCAGGTGCGGGTGATGATCGAGTTTCAATCCGCGCCTCTGACCGGAGCCAGAGGCGACGGGCAACCGAAAGCAGCAACAGTATGGAAATCACGTTTCAATCCGCGCCTCTGACCGGAGCCAGAGGCGACCGCGACCCTCCCAAAGGGCTGAGCCGCAAGCGACTATTAAGGATAAGGCGCGAACCTGCCCAGCGCAGATCGACCCTGCGGGAATTTTCCCATGTCAAAGAGCGGAAAAGCGGCCGAGAAAGCCACGAAAACACCCGGTTCCGCGAAACCGTCATCATTGGCCCGGCGCTGGGGGTTCGCGGGGGAGCGGTCATAGGATGAGCGGTTCGCTCAGGTTGATTGGCTTGTCCACGCCGTGGTGCTCGGTGCGTTGTACGGCCTTCTCGTCCAAGAAGTAAAAGCGGAGCGAGTCCTCGTCTGCCTTGATCTCAGTCAGTAGCCGGTTTCGCAGTAGCACCCATTCCTTCTGCCCGACCTGGCATTCGAACACGCTTTTCTGTACCCGCACACCGTAGTCCTCACAGGCTTGGGCAACACGGCGCAGCCTACGCTTTCCGGAGGTGTCCACGGTGGCCACGTCGTAGGTGACGAGAATCAGCATGGAGGTGCGGCGGTTATTTCGGAACAAACGGCACGTAGTCGGTCAGGTCACCTCGGAGATGACGGGCGAGGACGCGCGCCTGAATGAAGGGAAGTTGGGCAATGCGGAGGTTCTGGTCGAGCAACGGATGGTGGAGTGTCTCTTGTTTCCGTTCTTGGTAGGCCTTGATCACCCGTTTGCGACCTGCCTCAGTGAGTTCAACCGCGCCCCCTTCGCGTTCGTTGAAATCTGCAGGTCCCAGTTGTTGCCGGTTGATGAGCGTTATGGCTAGTCGGTCGGCGAGCCACGGGCGAAACTCCTCCATAAGATCGAGCGCTAGCGAAGGTCGGTTGGGGCGTTCCACATGGAGAAATCCGACGAAGGGATCCAGACCGACAACGGTGAGCGCAGCGATGCAATCATGGCGGACCAGAGCATAGAGAAAGCTGAGGAGGCAATTGATGCGGTCCCGTGGCGGCCGCCGGCTACGGCTCTTGAAGGCGAAGTCCTCGCGTTGCTGTTTCAAGGTGAGGGCCAAGACCATAAAATAGAGGCTGGCGGCAATGCCCTCCGACCCGCGCAATGAATCTACCATGTCCAACTCGGGAAGGTCGCGGATCTGGCGGCCCAAGGCGTCAGTGACGGCGTCGAGGCGTTCCTTGTCGCCGAGGTCCGTGGTCTCTCTGGCGGCGCGGAGGAGGCTGTTTCGGCTGTTCTGGAGCTTGCCTGCGATGATCTGCCTCGAGATGGCGGTGCACCTGGATGGATCGTCGGCCGCGCGGAATTGGGCGCGGCGCAGGATCACGCTGGTGTCGGCCACGCCGGTCAATCGGGCGTGCAGGCGACCCCACTCGTTGAGGTAGTTCACGGCCACGCCGTTTTCCCAACACAGGTCGAGCGCGGGCGGACTTATGGTGGCCAGGCCGAAGACGCAGATAGATTCGAGGTGGTGAATTGGGATGGCAACTTTGCGCTGGCCAGTGGCGGTGTCCTTGGCGCGTTGCTCCGGTGGGAGATCGTCGGGATAGATGGGCACCTCAACCTGCAGCGTGAGATGGTCACGGGCCACATAGGTTCCCGGCGTGGTCAGAAAGAGGGTGTTCTGTTGGATGGCATCCACGGGCAAGGACGATTCAGATCTGGAACAGTTGTTTTGCCAAGCGAAGTGCGTGGCTCCGGTCGCCGGTGGCTTTGGGCAGGCAGGTTGGATAGAGCGAACACTCTTCGCAGGCTTCCTTGTAGACGGCGGGCGGAGTCCGCTCCTCCCGCAGAAGCTTGTGCAACTGCCGGGCAGTTTCCTCGGTTCTGGCGCGAAGCTCCGGTGAGAACTCTACCTCCCGGCGGCGTTTGCTGTCGGCATGGAAGATTGCGCCGCGCGGAACGGCGATTCCGAACATTTCCTCCAGGCAGATCGCCTGGGCGCAGAGCTGTACGTCGTCGTTTTCCCATCGCCGCCGCTTGCCAAGCTTGAACTCGACAGGGAACATCGAGCCATCGGCCCGTTGCTCAACGATGTCGCACCTACCGTTCAGACCCAGCCGCTCGGTCCATACGGTTAGCGCCCGGAGCAAGGTGACTCCCTTGACCACCTCGTAACCGGCAAGGTCGGCGTGTTCGTGGACGATGTCGCCGCGCAGGGTGTGCTGATTGTCCGTGAAGATGCCCTGGACGTGGATGAGGGCGGCACGGCGAGGGCAAAACAGATATTGGTTGAGAGCGGAGAGCGGGATCCTCTCGCGCTCTCCTTCGGGCAACGCCGGAACTGGCGGCAACTCCGCCACGTTAACCTTGCTTGGGCCCGACGGTGGCTCCGTCGTGGCGGAGATGGAGCTTGATGCCTCTCGGTAGATTGGCCTCGGTCCAATCGCAGTTCACGTCGTAGTCCGCGAAGGATTCGGGGAAGGTCTTGCCGTCTTTGAGTGTGACTTTGATGCCTTCGATGAGCTTGTGGGCGTGGGCGCAGCCGAGGCGGGCCTCGCGCCGGTTTTGCTCGGCGTTGTTCGGGTGCTGGGTGCCACAGTGTTCGAAGTCATAGAGCCCGCGCACGATCATCTCGCCCCGCGCGGCGGAACGATCGTGCTCGAACATGTTGAGGAGGGATTGGAAGAGGAGTTCCAAGTCGGCTTCGGTGAAGCCGGTCTTCTCGGCGAACGCGGGCGAGACGTAGCCTTTGGCAGCATAGAGGGCGTAGGGAACAATGTGTTTGTTGCCCATGGTCCGCTCCTTCTTGGCATCTTCGGCCTTGGTCACGGCGCAACGGGTGATGGTCACCTCCAGCGGAGTGATGGGATGGAAGGACTGGCCGAAGGTGAACTGGACGGGGCCTCGCACTTGGCCGAAGGCCGATCCCTTCATAACGTCGTCGCCAGTGGAGAGGACGCCGCCGAAGGTGCGAACGTCGAAGAATTCGCGGCAGAGCCAGTTCTTGGCCCTTTCGGCGTGCGAGCCACCGGCTATGGAGCCTTCATCCTTTGCGCCCATGATGGCGTCCTGCTGGGCGCGCTCGATAACCGCGCCCTGCTTGATCAGGATGTTGAAGCCGTTGGCCGCCCCGCTTTCGCGGGCCGGCGGGAAAAGTTCGACCATGTTGCGCACCTTCCGCTTGAGGCAAACATCGGAGACGATGCCGCGATTAGTGTTGGGATCGAGGCGCGGCAGGTTACCGGCATCGGGATCGCCGTTGGGGTTGCCGTTGGTGACCTCGAACAGCAGGAGGAAGTCGTGGCGATTCGTGAGGATGTTGTTGCTCATGATAAAGGGAGATAACGAGGTTCTGTGTGGGTCATTGGGATTCGGAATTGCTTTGTTGCCCGCGGGCTGCCTGCCGGGCCGCGGCTTCGGCAGCCTGCTGCTGGTAGAATCCGAGGGCAAACCGGCCCTGGGCCTGAAGGTCCAGGGTGCGTGGAAAGACCGGCGGCAGACCGGGCTCGGCCGGCTTGAACAGCGCGAGAACGCCCTGCATCTGCTCCTCGATGAAGCGCTCGTGGCCGCCGAAACGTTCGGATTTTCTGATCTTGTTCAGGTGATGCCGGTTCAGGCGCAGCAGCAGCGGGAATACGCTGGCCGGTGAGACGGACGCTGTGCCGAAGTAGCGTTCCGCTACGCCCGAACCTTCCAGCTTGTACTCGTGCGCTTTGCTTTGGGTGGCGGAGAGAATGGCGAGCAGCCGGCCGCAGTTGTAGGCGGCGTCATCGGTGTCGGCAGTGAGTTCAGGTCCTATTTCCATGTCGGCGTGGTTGCGGTTGCGGTTGAGGATGAGTTTGAGCAGTGCGAATCGGCTCTGGTCGTAGAGGAGCTGGTAGTCTTCATCGCGGACGAGTTTGGAGTGCAGTTGGTCGAGGATGGGTTTGATCAGGGAAGCAGACGGGGCTGTGCCTTCAAGCGCCGCGCGGTAGAGCTGGGCGGGCACGTCGGGCGCGAGATCCTTCGCCTCGCGGACTGTGGTGCAAGCCAGCCAGTAGGCGGACAGCGGATGGTACTCGGTCTTCTTGCCCGACGCAGTCGCCTTCTTGCTGCCCTTGGAGGTAGGTCTTTGGGGAACCTTGAGTTCAAGGTCGGCGAACCAGTGGTGGAAATGCTCGATGGCTTGATCAAGCGGCTCCTGGAGCCAGTGACGCACGACGATCCGACCGGAGTTACCGGCCAGCGTGACGGCGAAGAACTCGTCCTTTCGGGCCAACTCACGCTGGATGCCGGACCAAGGCGATTTGAGGAACTGAGCGACGGATTGGGAATCAGGCCGGTTGAGCAATCTGGCGAAAAGGCTTCCAGCCGCCGCGGTTTCACGGGCCCAGAAGCAGAAACTCGTCTGTCCCAGCCGCGACGAATGCTCGTCCTGTCCGAGCATCCAGTTCAGCGCGACGCAGTAGGCCGTGGCGGCTTCTTCCGAAGTCGGCGCGTTCAGACTTTGATCGAAGCCGTAGGAGCCGAAGGCGGGTTTGTCGAATGAGACGATGGCCGCACCGAACGACTGGGTGTTGGGAACGCCCTTGATCTTGGGATTGTGGGTGGGCGCAAGCGGCTGGTTTTCCCGCGCCGACACCAGGCACAGTCCGCGACTGTATCCGCTCCGCGCATCGTCCACTTCCCGCGCGTGTTGCCCGCGCCAGAACTGACGAATCGTCTCGTTTTCCAGCAGCAGTTCACCGGAGACACGGAAGGTGAAATTCTCCGGTCCAAGGCGCGCCTCGTCACCGTTGGCCGTGCGCAACCACCAGGCGCACTTGGCTCCCGACTTGGCATCTGGCGCAGTTCCCCAGCGGAGAAGCTGCGGAATGAGACCGGGAAGGCTATCTCGAAAGGCCATGAGCGCCTGAAGACCGGGATGGGCCGAATCTTTGGCTGCATCCTCGATCTGCCGCCAGAAGTCCGCTTCCTTGGCTGCGTTGTTCGTGTCGCGGCTGGCCCGCTTGGCTTCTGGCATCGGTGCATCGGGATCGGGATCCAGTCCGAAGACGGCTGTAAGCCCGTCGGCGAGGAACTCAGATACGCCGCCCACGACCTTAGGGCGCGTGGTTTGTGGACAGATGAACTCCTTACCGCGTTTGTCATCCCCGGTCATCTGCGGACCACCGCCGCGCAGTTGCCCGGACGCGTCGAGCTCTAGGATCCAGCGCACGGCTTTGGGCGAAAAGGCCAGGTCATCCAGCAGCTTCCGGGACTGGGCGAATTCGTAGAGATGCTTGAGCAGCATGGTCAGTTGCCTCCGGAGGGGGTGGTCAGGATGCGAATGCGGTCGGGATGGCAGTCGAGGCGGGATTTCTCAATCCGGGCGTGGAAGAAGGCGGGCTGGGGTTTGATGGGCCGGCGCGTCCAGCGCGTGGGATTGGCGGTGTATTCCTTCCGGCGAATGTTCTGTTCGCCCTTCTTCATTCCCGCCAGCGAGGACTCGAACTCGCGATCGCGGGCAGCGACTTCCTCGCCGCGGAGCCAGCGGAAACCGTGGGCACGTTCGCGATGGTCGAAGACGTCGTAGAGCATAAGGCCGAGGTCTTCGGTGATCGGTGCGTTTGCCTGTCCCAGTTCGGCGTGGCGACGTTGCAGGGCGGTGTCGGCATCGTCCTCCCACTCGAAGTCGGCGGTGAATTCCCTCATGCCGAGGCCGGGACGGTGGAAGCACTTGCCGGCGCAGGCGCGGCGTTCGATCTCGGCCAGATACTTCTCCCGCTTGTCCTCGGCCCGGTCGGCCAGCGGCGTGGTGCGGACCTCGGCGGTGACAAGATATTCCACGTCTTCCAGGGCCAGCATGTTCCGCTGGGTGCCGTCGTCCGCGCCGCCACCTGCCAGAATGGGCGAGGTTTTCTCGGGCGAGTGCATCCAGGTCCTCGCGCTGTCGAGACTAATGACCTTGGTGACTTCATTCCGCCGGAAGGAGATCCACCGACCCCGTTTCACCACGCGGATGGAGTCGATGAGGTAAAACATCTGCGGTTCCCAAAAGACGGCTTCCAGGATGCCGCGCGCGGCGGAGGGCGTCATGACCGGGTAGCTGACGCGCTCGACCTTCATCTCGGGACGGGTGAAGCAGGCGAAGTCGCCCCAGACGCGGAGGGTGATGGTGCCGGGTGTTTTCATGCGATGAAATCGTCGAGCGGCCGGTTCTCGACCAGGAGGCCGAGGTCGGGATGGTAAAACCCGTCCGCGAGGACGTGGAGCTCGAAGTTGGGGAGCAAGGGGCGGAGGTGCTTCATGGACTCGAGCTGTTGAAAACGGTGGTGGTGGACGTTGACCATGTAGCGCTGAAGGGCGCGGAGATCGTCGCGGGTGAAGCGCGGTTGGCGGTGGGCCGGCTGTCGGTCGCGAATGTCGGCAATCAGATCGGCGGCGAACTTCCGACCGTGATTGTCCGCGGCGATAATCACTGGCTGGCCGGAGTCTTCGATGACCTTGGCCTTGCGAGAAACCTCACGGAAGCGGAGTTGTTCGCGGTCCTGCTGGATGGTGGACTCCCCACGTCTCGCGTGGTCGGTGTTCACCACTTGATACAGGGAATCGAAGTAGCCTCGGAACACGTTCGGATCGGTTGAAAGCCTTTCAGAAGCAGCTGCCGGCTCGCCCAACTGATCCATCGTGATGACTGCCTGATCGGAGGCTGCGCGATAGACACCGGGTGGCAGCTTGTGATCCCCCGGCCGGAACACATGCACTTCACCGACGGCATGTCGTCCTTCGCGGTTGCATCGGCCGGCGACCTGAACGACGGAATCAAGCGGCCCCATTGCCCGCCAGACCACCGGGAAGTCCACATCCACACCGGCCTCGATTAGCTGGGTGGAGACGACGCGGCAAGGCATCCCTCCGCGAAGGCGTCCTCGTATTGTTTCAATCAACGCCAGCCGATGCGCCGGGCACATGGCGGAGGAGAGGTGGATCGGGCATTCGCCGTCGGGCAACAGGCGTTTCACCTGTTCCCAAAGCTCCTTGGCGTGCCGGGTGAGATTGACGACGCACAGCGCCTGCGGTTGCTCGGCGATTCGTGCGGCCAGTTGCGGCCAGTCGAGCGCTTCGCCCTGTCTGGGTAGGTGATAGGTCACGCGCCGCAACCGGCGGAAGAGTTCTGCGGGATCCGGGGCGATTTCGCGAAGTTCCTCCGGTGCAAATCCATCGGGCAACGCCAATGATTTGCGGAACGCTGGCTGAGTGGCGGAGCTGAAGACGAAGCTAACGCCATAGCTGCGGACCAGTTCGCGGAACACGCTGAACATGGGCTTGAGCAGGTGCGTGGGCAGCGTCTGGACCTCGTCGAAGATGACGACCGAGCGGGCGATGCGGTGGAGCTTCCGACATTTTGAGGGACTGGAGGCGAACAAGGATTCGAGAAACTGGACGGACGTGGTGACGATCACGGGTGCGTCCCAGTTTTCGGATACCAAGTCGAGCCGGTCCTTCTCCTCCTCATCCGTATCGGGTCTTGGAGAGGCGTTAGAGTGATTCTCCAGCACCACGCCGTCGCCCAGGATACGCCGGTACTCGGCGGCGTTTTGCTCAATGATGGATAAGTAGGGAATGACGACGATGACGCGCCGAAGCCCACATGCCTTGGCGTGAGCTAACGCGAAGGCCATCCCCGAAAGCGTCTTGCCGCCGCCTGTGGGCACGGTGAGGGAGAAGAAGCCCTGGGTCTGGCAACCCGCCTCGAGACAGGCATCAAAGATGCGATTGCGGAGCAGGCCCAATGGGCTGTCCAGGTTGGCCTCCCGCTTCCGATCCCGCTCACAGACAACCCTGCCAAGCAGGATCTCGGCGTCCAGCGGCACATCCGGTGTCGGCCCGGCTGGCCAGAAGGCAGTGTCGAGCCGATCCGCATCCACGAGGCAGGAGAAGAGCATTCGCACGTAGATCTCGGCGGCGAACGTCGGTTCGCTGGCGGATTCGACAAACGCTGGAATACCCGGTGGCCGTGGCAGCGGCCCCACCTCGGATTCAAGACGGGCAACCAACTTGCAGACCGCCTGCGTAACCCATGCCTTAGACGCCGCTGCTTGCGCGTCAGCCATGTCGTGAATTCCAGCGTGATGTCCGGCAACACAGAGCATCGTCCCGAGCTGCTGATGCGGTTCAAGCGCCCAAGCAGCACCATAAATGGCATGCTGCGTCTCGACACTACTACCCCGTTCACCTCGCAGGTAGGCTTGGAACTCGTCGCGGTATTTCCCCAGATCATGCAGCAGCCCGACCAACTCTGCTTCGTCGGCCAGTCCTAGCGGATCGGCGAAATGCCTGGCAATGCGGGCGACGTTCACCAAATGGTCCCGCAGCCGCTGCCATCTCGACCGGTCCTTGTCCGGCCCGCCATCCGGCCCTTGGGCTGTGTGCGCGTAGTAGTCCATTCTTCCCTCTGAATCGAGCGTTCCCATGGCCCCTCACGGGAAAGTATGGCTCCTTGGGATGGACAACCGTGGTCCAAGCGGATGAAGAATAGGGACGAAACTCCATTCCCAGTGTGGCATTTGCTCGGATTCAGCACGTTTGGAAGTGGCCAACCTTTGAAGCGGAGCGTGACTTATCACAATGCGCCCCTTGGGATCTTTGGTAGCGAGTTTCGCATGCTGACATTCGCCAAGCATCAGGATCGTCTTATGTACCTGGCTCCTCGTCGAACTGCAATGGAAACAGGGCGAAAGGGCGCCCAGCCAAAACCCGAATCGGGTTCCTATTCCGCTTGCTGAATCGAAGCCTCGTCGGACCCCAAAAAAATGGTAGGAGCGAGGACCGAAGTTGAAAGTGGTTGATCTGGCCCTTCCTTGTCCAGCAGTCTACCGCGTGCCAAGCAAGACGGCTAGCCTTCTCGCATGTCGTTGACCCTTGAGATTTCCGAAGAAGTCGTGACGGCGATGCGCCTTCCACGGCAGGAGGTCACGGCCGAACTGATGAAGGAACTTGCTGTCGGCCTTTACGCCCGCGAGGTGTTGTCCCTCGGCAAGGCGGTTGAAATGGCCGGAATCGGTCGTCGTGCATTCGAGGCGTTGCTCGCGAAGCGCCACGTGGTGCGCCCCTACGACATGGCCGAGTTGGATACGGATCTGGCTTGGGCGTCGAAGGGCGCTTGACGGGTCAGGCCCACGTGGACGGACCCGTCCCCTCCTCAGACCAGCGCGAGCCGAGTCCGAAAGGGGCCGGGCGGGATACCCTCGGGAAGGAAAGCTTGGCGAACGGTCAGAGTGTCGTCCACGGCCACAAGCAACCTGGCCGGGCCGGGGGAGTGGGCCGCGGTGGCCTCGACGATGGCGGAGTCGGGTCCGAGCTGGTTGACCGGGAACAGCACGCCGCCCACTTCGAGATGCATCCGCACCCGAGAGGAGACCTGTGCGGGGGAGAGTGTGCCGAGGAACATTGCCTTTCGGGAGGCGTGACCGGAGTTCTTCGGTGTCGGAGCAGACGGACCAGTCGGAGGGGCGGCCTTCGATGGGCCGCCGAATCGGGTCCGCGAACTCGCTTGTTCCGATGGTCACTTCGAACTCCTTGCATCGGTCCCTGGGAATGGTTGGATGTGGTAACCTCAACGGCGTCGCCGGGCAATCCTCGAGTGGGAGTTTATCGCGGAGAGGTGTCGGTTCTCGCCTTTGCCGGTGGGTGGGTATCGGCCGGATGATCTCCCGGCGTGTAACCGTTCACGGGGATCCGCGTCGCGGGGGACGCCGAGGATCGGAATTTTTTTGGGTGTTGCCCGTGGAGCAGGCCAATGGGCTCCATGGCGGGGGCGGCGCATCGTGGGTGCCCCGTGGGCTGGTGTGGGTGGGTTGGGTCGGGCCCATCGTCGGCCCGCCTGGATGGGGTATCTCGCACACCCGTCCCCACGCCAACGGCGTGCCGGTAATCCAGCCCAGGGCAAGGCCCGCGTCCGCGGGCCGCCGCCCTGGGTGACACGCCACAACAGACCCGAACCGCCCCTAAAGGGGCGGGGGTGGTTCCACCCCGAACGTTCATCGCGCGGGGACGGGGCCACCGGCACACCTTCGGCGTGCCTTGCGCGGGGTGGGGACGTTGTTCCCTGGGCGACGCCCACTGGCGCGGGCTTGCCCTGGGCTGGATTGCTTGCACGCCGTTGGCGTGCCCCGGAGATGGCCACTATGGGGTCGCGTTCGCCGTTTCACAGGATCTGCGAGGCCATCGGCACCTACTTCAAAGGCGAACCCGCCCCCTCCCCGGTACCCTATCCCTCCCGAGCGAAGACCCGTCTTCGCCTTCGCCACCACCTGCTGGTCCGTTGGGAAACAGTCGAAGAAAGCGGCGGACCGTTGATGGTCGCTATTCTGTCAAATTTAGGCAGACACGCGGATTGCCTGCTTTCATGCCCTGCGGCAGGCTCACTTCCCAAATGCGGTGGGAGCCGTCCACGTGCATTTCGATGGTGGCTTGGGTGGGTGGGTGGTCGGCCGGAGACTCGACCAGGAGGAAATCCGGTCCCATCTGCGCAATACGGAAGCTCAAGCCGTTCAGGTGCAGTCGCATCCGCACCATCGCGGAGTAGCCGCCGCTGTTTCAGTGGCTCCGCGCCAGTTGCTGCCACTGTCTGTCGATCCTGGGACGGGACGATGAATGATCGGAACTGGAGGTTGCGGGCAATGCTTGATTCTGAAGTTCCCTTCCCAAGCGCCGACACGCTGAAGCGTGGACACCCGAACGCCGGGGGCCGCGGTCTCGTTGGGTGGGGTGGCTTCAACGGGTGGCAGTCTTGCACCGATCGCTGGGTTCCCTCGTTGGAGCCTTGAGGGCAATGAGCGGGTCGTTGTCCTGCTGCCGACTTGTTGTGGCTTGTGCGGCGGTTGCGGTCACGAGTCGCGTGTCGTCGCCGAAAAGGGCCAGGATTCGGAGGGTCGAGCCATGGGTGAGGGTGCCACCTCCTGGACGCTGGAACGCATCATGGGGCCATCGGGCTGATAGGCGCCCACGCTGGCGGAGACGCGGTCCCGGAAGCGAGCGGCCAGAACCGTGCTTTTCCCAACGCGGTGCATTCCGGCGTTGTGGGTGAGGAGGCGCGAACTTCGCCAGGCGGCGCTTAGGAGGGCCGAGTTCCACGAGGCCGAAGCGTAGGGGTGCAATGGGTTGAGGACTCGCGGAGCTCGTCCCTCCGATTGGCTGCCTGCTCACCGACAACTTGGGGATGCACCGCTCACAACGGGCCCGCATCTCATGCATTTTGCAGCAGTCCTCGTACTCGTAATCGTACTCGTAATCGCCCCGCCCCTCGCCCCTCGCCCCTCGCCCCTCGCCCCCGCCACAAGGCAACACGCGAAGGGGTGTCCCTGCGGGTTCGAGGACGAGGACGAGGACGAGTACCGCCCTTCGGGCTGAGTACGAGTCGTGCGAGGGGTGGCTTGGGCGGGCGTAAGAAGTGGCGAGTGGCGAGTGGCGAGTGGCGAGTGGCGAGTGGCGAGTGGCGAGTGGGGTGGGGTGAAGGAATTCGGGCGTCCGGAAGGGAACCTTGCGGGGTGAGTTGAATGAGTCTTCAGGCGGTGGTGTGGCAGGAGGCGGGACCGTCGAGCCTGCCCGCGCCCTCCAACCGGTGGGTTCTGCGACCCCTTGGCGGGGTCGTGTGAGGGGTGGGACTGTTGCCCGGGGGTCGAACCCGCGAAGCCGGGCCCGACCCCCGGCTAATCGCTGGAAACCCTCCGGGTTTCTCCTGATGGAGGGTGAAGCTCCCAAGCTCCCACCCTTCGCCGCAACTTCGGGATGCACCGCGTTTGCCCGTGCATCCCGAGGTTGTGGGAAGAGGTGCGACATTCGCGAGGCGTCATCTCGGAGGGCCGAGTTCCACGAGGCCGCAGGGGAGTGGTGCAATCGATCGCGGACTCGCAGAGCTCGTCCCTCCGAATGGTGAAGCGGGGTGGTGAATTCGGAGGGCCGAGTTCCACGAGGCCACAGGGGAGTGGTGCAATCGATCGCGGACTCGCGGAGCTCGTCCCTCCGATTTGCTGCCTCCTCACCGACATCTTGGGGATGCACCGCTCACAACGGGCCCGCATGTCAGCATTTTGCAGCCGTCCTCTCACTCGTACTCGTACTGTCGCGGTAGGGACGCCGGTTACCCGGCGTCCCTACCGCGACGTCACGAGGTCACCTGCAAGAATCCGAGGAGAACCCACTCGAAGGGGGGGTCTGGGGAGGGCGAACCAAGGCGGGTCACTGCGCAGTTCCCATGAAGCGCAGAGAGCCTGGGAATCCGGCTCCCTCGACCGTGCAATGCGCATCGTACAGTGCTTCAATTCCATGTCGGGAAGGAAGGCGAAGCTCCCTCGGATCTCGATTCAGGGAACGGAGGCTGCGGGTGATGGGGCGGCGAGGGAACCCACAGATCCAAGAGTCCGCCGGACAAGTCACCAGGCACTCCGCCGTTGGCCGGTTAGTCCTCGTTCCGTTCAACTCAACCGGCCCACTGTGAAGTCCGCGACAGGGACCAATTTCATCCACCAATCCCGTGTCGGGTTCACAAGTCCGGGTGGGAGCCCGGGGCTCAAAAGTCCAGGGTGGTGATGCGGAAGAAGGCGGAGCCGTTCGGATTGGGCCCGAGATCGAGGTCATAGACCTTTTGGGTCGGGTCGTGAGGCGGGATGGGGATGGATTCCCAGGTGATGAGATCGAAGCTCCGCTCCAGGAGGAGCACGAGCGTGTGATCCACATCGACGGTGAAGGTGAAGTGGCCGGTGACGGGATCGAGTTGGGGTGAGTGGAGGTGGACTTCACCGGGAGGATTCTGGGCGCGGGCCCAGCGCTTCGGCTGGACCAGGAGACCGCCCGAGACGAGCGGGGTGGTCTCAGCGGTGTCGTCCACGCGCCAGAAGTTGGCGACCACCGCGCGGGTGCCGGGATTGAACGCGAAGTACGAGGTGATGGGGAGACCGTCCACGACCTTGGTGAAGGCGGCGGTGAAGACGTGGGCGTCGGGGGAACTGGCCGGGGTTCGGGAATCGGAGACGGCATGGCCGACGATGGAGAAGTCGGGGAGCCCGTACTGATCGAGGGTGAGAAGCCAGTGGAAGACTTCGCCGACGGTCTGGCTTGGCTGGAGCATGGATTGTCCCACGGCCCCGATGGCGTAGGGCGGGGTGCCGTCGCCGATGAAGAGGTTGGCCCAGTAATCGAGGAGGGGAAGCTGGCCGGAGGGATCGGCATAGGGAGCCGCGGCGGAAGGGCGGTCCATGCCGCCGAGGGCCATGACCTGGTCGAGGGCGGCCATGTACTGTCCCTTGAAGAGGGCGGGCTGGTCCGGGTGATTCACGTTGAGAGCCTGCCATTCGGGGGAGGCCAGGGCGGCGCTCCACTGGCGCATGAAGCCGGGATTGCGGCCGATGGCCAGATGCCAGGGTGTGGCGGGGAAGGCCTGGATGAGCCGGGAACCCTGCGGAAACCCCCCGAAGAAATTGGCGAGGCTCCCGCCGCCCTGGTACTGGGTCGCGGTGCCGACAGGAATGGAGTTGGTGCCACCCAGCGGGTTCGCGGCGTGCTGGGTGAGGCCGGGCTGATAGACGCCGCCATTGTTGGTGTCGGAGCCGGTGGTGACCGGGACCCAGGACCAGGGATTACCGGGGACGGCGTTGGCGTTCTTGTCGAAGAAGTAGAAATCGCCGGCCCAGGAGCCGAGGGTGTAGAGGAAGAGACCGAGGTCGGTCACGGCGGGCCGGTCGGTGGCCATGCCCCAGAGGGTGGTGGCGGACCAGGCCTGGTTGCCTTCGTAGTTCGAGTTTTCGTTCAGGCCGAGCGGCTGGGTGCCGGGACCGGGGGTGATGCCGCTGGCCCAGGGATGACCGGCCCAGACATCGAAGAAGGAGAATTTGGGGAATGAGCTCCGCATTTCCTCGGGGAGGAACAGGGCGCTCTGGAAGGCCGGATTGTCGGGGTCGTTCCCGAGGGTCTGAATGATGGCATCGATGCCGGGGCCGAAGGCGTCACGACCGGCCCAGGCGCTGGCGGTGGGGGTGTCGAGCCAGGAATTGTCGTAGAGGGTGACGAGGGAGGCGGCGGCGATGAGATAGCCGAGATTGTAGTGGTGATCGTTGAACTGGGAGGCGATGCCGAAGCCGTCCCACATGGTCCCGGGATAGTAGGGATTGGAACTCTGGTCGGTGGGAATGTTCTGGGGAGGATCGACATTGATGGCGTCGGCGGGGACAGGGGGCGTCTCCCGTTGGGGCTGAAGGGCGGGGGGCGGGTAGGTGGTGGCGACGGGGGGCGCCATGTTGGTGGTCCGGGGGGTCCAGAAGAAGGCGGGGAAGGCGCCGTTGGGGTGCATGACCACGCGTCCGGCCTCGGGTTCCCAGCGGACGAAGTACTCGATGTTCCAGAGGTTGGGGGTGCGATGATTCACGATGTCGGCGCTGCCATCCTGCTTGAAGCCGCCGGACCAGAAATCGTAATTGACCACGGCGACGGCGGGGTTTTCCCCGAAGAGACTGGAGATGCCTTTCTGGAGGCCGGCCACGGTGTCCTGGAGTGCGGCGGCAGGATCGACCCCGGGACGGTGGGTGTCGGGCGCACGGTAGTAGGGAACGGGTCCCTGGGCATTGAACCAGAACTGGTCGATGTAGGTCGGCTTGGCGGCGGGGGCGTACTGGTCGAAGAGATGAAGCGTGCCGAGTTGCTGGGCCACGCGGGAGAAGGCGGCATTGACCCCGTAGGAATCGATGGAGTTGCGATGGAAATACACACCCCAGGGCTGGTTGCCGTAGGCGGTGTTGTTCATGTACTGCGTCGCGATGTCATCCATGAGGAACTGTCCGACACTGACCATGCGGGGTCCGGAGCCGATGGGCGCGGTTTCGGCGTAGTCCTGCTGGTCGCGGGTGATGATGGTGGCGTTGAGGGGCTGGTCGGAATGGACGGAGCCGGTCCAGCGCGGCGGGGGCAGGGCGGCGAGGAAATTCTGGTGGAGATAGCGGGTCTGGAAGGAGGAAGCGGAGGTGCCGTCCGCGGTGGTCGGAGTGCCCAGATAGGTGGCAAGGGTGCCGCGGGCGGTCCAGTAGCGAAGGACCGGCGAACCGGACGGCAGGGCGGGGGCCCACGGGGTGACGGATTCGGGAACGAGCGGGGTCCAGGTGACGGCAGTCTGCGTGGTGAGGTTGGTGCCGAGGGTCATCGGCTGGTACTGATGGGGGAGGAGCGCGTGGACGGTGTTGGGGGCGGCCACGAGGGCTGGGTTGGCATGGGGATTGGAGAGGTCGCTCGTCCAGGTCGAGGTGACCACGGACTTGCGGGCGACCGAGTAGCGGACGCGGGTGGCGGTGACGTAGTTGAAGGCGTACTGGCCGAGGGCTTCGGCATAGGCGCGGGCGGCATCGAGATCGAGGGGCTGGCCCGTGGTCGGGTAGTGGGCCTGAACGGGGAGGAGGGCGACGACGAAGAACACCTTGCCCGGGTCGGATCCGAAATCGAGCTGGAGGTAGTCGAGATCGAGAGGGTCGGTGCCGGACGAGAAGGCGACCGGCTGATTGGCGGCGCGGGGATTGACGCGGTACCAGAAGATGGCGGCGGTGGTGTGATTGTCCTGGGCACCGGCCGGATTGAGTTGGGAGGGGACGGCCTCGATGCCGGGGATGGCGCGCTGGGGATCGTCCTGGTTGCCCGAGATCAGGGCGTACTGGACCTCGGGGAGGCCGGGAACGGTGGCGGGTGCGGTGATCGAGCGGGCGGGGCGCAGGCCGAAGATGAGGTTGTAGAGCTGGGCGTAACGCAGGTCATTCATTTCGCACCAGACATAGGGCGACCCGTTGGCGACGGTCAGCTTGAGGTAACGTCCGATGCCCGGATCGGCGTGGGCGGTGCGGGAGAAGGGAGCCTTGGGATCCTGGTACACGAGGTCGGCATCCCAGTCGCCCATGCGATCCACCAGGAGGGTGCGGACATCGTCGTTCGGGTTCCAGTCGGGGGTCCAGGCGGTGGTGAGATAGCTGGAGTCCGGGGACTGGCGGGCGTGGAGTTCGGTCGGAGTGAGGTTGTTCGGGACCAGGAGGAAGGTCTCGAGGGGCCGCGTCTCGAGACGGAGCGGGGACCGCTTCCAGGGCTCGGGGAAGGCGTCGTTCCAGTTTCGGTCGGGGGTGAGGTAGGGAAACGGCAGGGCGAGATTGAGGCCGCGCCGCTGGAAGTAGGGGTAGGGAGGGACGCTGCGATTGGGGATGGGGGAGCCTTGGATGAGGAGGCTCGGGGGGTAGGCGAAGTTGGTGACGGCGAACCCGTTGTAGATGCCGCCCTGGTTGAGCGGGGTGCGGGGTTCGAGGAGGGCGGGATCGCTGCCGAACTGGCCGGGGGCCCAGTTGAAGCTGAGCATCACCGGGTTGAGGTAGATCGGCTGCTGGTCGAGGCGAAGCTGCTGCCAGTGCCCCTCGTGCCAGCGTGACGGATCGCCGGGGGCATCGACCCATTGATGAAATTCGGCCAGTTCGCCGGTGCCCCAGAGGAGACCGCCGAGGAACGAGCGGAGCCGGTAGGGTTGGGGCAGGTTCGCCGTGGCGGCGACATCATGGACGCCGGGCAGGAGCGGGTACTGGGCGCTGTTGGTGGCGGCCCGCTCGAAGAAGGTCTGGCCCACCTGGAACGGCGCGGCATGAACGCTGTCGGCGGCGGTGCCGGACAGCGGAAGGGCGAGGAGGACGGCAGCCAGGCTCAGGATGAAGTCGGGCTGCCTTGGGGACATGCGGGCACCAAGCATACCGATCCCCTACCCGGATTCCGGCGGGATGTTACCGAATGGAGCGGTGCAAGCCTGGATCGGGCGTTCCGGGGAGCAGCCGTGCAATCCGGAGGTGCAGGGTTGGGTTGTGGACTCGCGGGGTTCGTCCCTCCGGATGTGAAGCGGACGGTTGAGATCGGAGAGCCGGGTTCCACGACCCACCCCTCCGGGAGGCACCGGTGGCGTCGACGGGAACGGCCGCGGGTTTGACATTCCGCCCGGCGATGTTTGAGTCGCGCCTTCATGAAACGCCTGTGTTTCGTTGTTGTTTTGCTGGCGCTTGGCCTTCCGGTGGGCGGGGCGGCCGACCTGGGGATGGAGGCGCCGCCGTTGCGAATCGCGCATTGGGTGAAGGGGGAACCGGTGGACCTTGCGTCCGCACGGGGCACCCACGTGGTGGTGGTGGAGTTCTGGGCGACGTGGTGCGGGCCGTGCCGGGTGAGCATTCCGCATCTTACGGAGCTGCAGAAACGCTACCAGGACCGGGGGGTCCGGGTGGTGGGGGTGAGCGACGAGGCCGTGGGGCGGGTGCGTCCGTTCGTGGAGCGGATGGGCGACCAGATGGGGTACACGGTGGCGGTGGACGACGGGGAGGCGACGACCGAGGGATACATGAGAGCCTTTGGGGTGCAGGGGATTCCGCATGCGTTTGTGATCGACCTCGAGGGGCGGGTGGCGTGGCGGGGACATCCCAAGGCCGGCTTGGACCAGGCCATCGAGGACATCCTCGAAGGGCGGCATGACATCGAGACGGCCAGGCGGGTGATGGCGGCGGAGACGAGCATGCGGGAATATTTCCAGCGGGCGGCCGAAGCGGAGGAAGCGACCGGGGCGCGGGAACTCGGGGATCGGATTGTGCGCGAAGGCGGGTCCAGCGCCGCACTGCTGAACACGTTCTCGTGGGTCATTCTCACTCATCCGTCGATCCGGAATCGGGATCTTGATCTGGCGATGCGGGCGGCGCGGATCGCCTACGAGAGGACGGGCGGCAAGGATGCGTCGGTGGCGGACACCTATGCACGGGCGTACTTCGAGACGGGCCAGTTGAAGGAGGCGATCGCGATGCAGCGGAAGGCGGTCGCGGTGGCGGCCGACGAGGTCGAGCGCGGGCAGCTCGAGAAGACCCTGAAGGGGTATGAGGCCCGCCTGGACTGAGAAGGCATCGTTCTTTCCAACCCTTTCCCTCCGCCCAGCATGGCCCGATCGAGCAAGGAATCCGTCGCGACCCCGTCGTCAGGGTCCTCTTCCGGGGGACGCACGTTGCGCCGGGCCGCGTTGATCGCGCTGGCCCTGGCGACCGGGTTGTCCGGGTGGCTGGCGGTGCAGGGGGCCGGGTCGGGATCGGTTCCCGGGTGTGACGCCGGCGACTGCGCGGCGGTGCTGGCGTCGAAGTGGTCGAAGGTGTTCGGGGTGCCGGTCGGATTGTTCGGGGCGGCCACCTACGTGATTCTGGCGGTGCTGGGGGCGCGTCCGTTCGGTCCGGGCCAGTGGCGCGTGCGGGTGGCGGGTGCGGCGCTGGCGATACTGATTCCGACGGCGGCAGTGTGGTTCGGGTTTCTCCAGGCGTTTGTCCTGCGCGCCTTCTGTCCTTGGTGCACGGCCACCCATGCCGTGGCGACCACGGGCGCGATCCTGATGGCGCTGGCGTGGCGGCGGGAGGGACGCGGTGCCGGAACCGCCGGTACGACGGGGCGCAAGGGACGACGCGAAACGGCGGAGGCGGCGCGAGGGGTGTGGGGCCCGGCCTTTGCCTGCGCGGCGGTGGCGATGGGGGGATGGATGGGCGTGCAGGCGCTGAGCCCGGAACCGCCACCGGCCCGGATCGTGACCGCTTCGATGGGGACAACATCCGGCGGCGGGACGAACGCCGGACCGGTTGCGGATCCGTCACCCGGAGGCGAAAGCGCGGCGGTTCCTGCGCCCGGGGTGGAGCGGGGGGACGCGGAGGCAGGGAGTGGGGGCAGGACGGTGGCGGCGGGGCGGTTGCGTCTGCACCAGGGACGGTTCGACCTGGATGCGAGGGAACTGCCGCTGGTGGGGTCCCCCGAGGCGCCCTACCTGGCGGTGATGATCTCAGACTACTCGTGCCGGTACTGCCGCAACGCCCACCGGACGCTGCATGACGTCTGGGAGGGGCTGGGGACGGATCGGTTGGGTCTTTTCATGCTGCCGAGCTACGGCAGTGCGGAGTCGCGGGAGATCCAGCGCATGATGCTGGCCACGTGGCGGGTGGATCGCGATCTGTGGCGGTCGGTGGCGGACGACCTGTACGGGGAACGGACGACGCTGCATCCGACCGCGGTGCGGAGCGTGTTGTCGCAGCGGTTGGGGGCGGACCGGCTGCAGGCGGCCCTGGTGGAGCACGAGGGCTGGATCACCTGGCTCTTCGAACTGACGCGGGAGATTCACGCGGCCAACCGGGCGGTGACGCAGCGCGGCAACATCCCCCAGTTCATCATCGGTCAGGAGATTGTCGTGGGGGCGCCGGCGGATGCGCAGGAGTTCTTCCGACTGTTCGCCAGCCACCTGGGGCTGGTCCGGGAACGGATCCCCGAACTGAGGTTGGGAACGGAGGTGGTGGACCTGGGCCGGGCCTTCGCGGGGACGCAGCGGCCGGTGACGATTTCCTTCACGAATCCCGGTCAGGCGCCCCTGATGGTGCAGCGGGTGAGCCTGCCAGCCGGGGGACGGGTGCTGCGGGGATTACGGACACCGGTGCCGCCGGGGGGGGCCGGACTGCTGGACCTGATGCTGGTGATGCCGCGGGACGAAGGGGAGTTCGAGGAGACCCTCACGATTCACAGCGATGCGCGGGTTCCCAGTGTGCCGGTGCGGGTGACGGGGCGGTCATGGAAACCGCTGACGATCACGCCGCCCATCCTGGATCTCGGCCGGGTGGATCCGCAGCAGAGTGCGACCCAGGGGGTGATGCGGCTGTCGTTCGCGGAGGACGTGGGTGTGGTGTCGGTGCATCCGCAGACGCCAGGGTTCACGGCCCGGCTGAACGAGGTGTTGCCCGGGCGGGAATACGACGTCGAGGTCGGCACCGACCGTGCGCTGGGAACCGGGTTGCAGCAGACGGCGCTGTTCGTCCAGTTGCAGACGCCGGTGCCCGAGGGCTGGCCGGAGTCGCTGGCGCTGGCGGCGCGGGTGTTGGTGGAACGGGCGGTGACGGTGGTGCCGCCGCGGGTGGTGGTCCCGGGAGGGATGCTGGCCACGGACCGGCATCACCAGGTGCTGGTGCGTTGTCTGGACGGGATGCCTGACTTCGCGATCACCGGGGCGGTGCTGGAAGGCGGCCCGGTGTTCACCCAACCCCAGGTGCAGCGGGGAGGCGGAACCAACAGTTACGTGGTGCAGATGACCCTGCCGTCGGGATGGAGCCTGCCTCCCGCGCCGCTGGGGGCACGTCTGGTGATCGAAACCAACCACCCGAAGTATCCGAGTATTGATGTCCCGCTGGTGGCGCAGGGGATCTGAGAGGCGAAAGCGGGGTGGTGAATTCGGAGGGCCGGGTTCCACGAGGCCGCAGGGGAGTGGAGCAATGGATTGCGGACCTGCTCCGGCATTTGCCCTGGCATCGGACGCGTACTCGTCCTCGAAAAGGGCACCGGCATGTTCGACCCTGAAGAGCTCGTCCCTCCGGAGTGAAGCGAGATTACGATTACGATTACGAATCCGATTCAGAGGGCGGTGCATCCCCAAGTTGTCGGTACCGAGCCAGCGAATCGGAGGGACGAGCTCCGCGAGTCCTCAACCCAACGCTCCACACCGTTGCGGCCTCGTGGAGCCCGTCCCTCCGAAAGGTGAAGCGAGCTCAAGATTAAGATTACGATTAAGATTACGAATCCGATTCTGAGGAAAGCGAAAGGGTGCAACGGCGGGGGTGGGGCGGTAGGGTCCGGGGCGATGCGGCAGCCGTTGGCGATTGCGTGTGGAGATCCGAGCGGGATCGGGCCGGAAGTGACCCTCAAAGCGGTGGCGGCCGAGTTGGAGACCGGGGAGACGACGCGGTACGTGCTGGTGGGGGACCGGACCCAATTGGAGGCGTGGAACCGGCGGCTGGGGATTGGGTTGAATCTGGCGGGCGAGGTCGATGAAGCGGCTGCGGTGAGGGTCGTCGATCCGAGGTCCGAACCGCTGCCGGACCTCATGGAGCCGGGTTCGCCGATGGCGGCGGAGGCGGCACTGGATTACCTGAATGCCGCCGCCGCGGGCTGCCTGTCCGGTGGGTTCGGAGGGTTGGTGACGGCGCCGGTGAGCAAGGAAGCCATCCTCCGGACAGGACATGCCTTTGTCGGGCAAACCGAGCACCTGGCGGGATTGGCGGGCGGGGTTGAGGTGACCATGCTGCTGCTGGGCGATGATCCCGGGGGACGGTGGCTGAGGGTGTCGCTGGCGACGACGCATGTGCCGCTGCGGCAGGTGGCCGAGGCGGTGACGACCGAAGGGGTGTTCCGGGCGATCCGCCATTCCGTCGAGGCCTGCGGGCGGCTGGGCTTGGGGCGGGCACGGATTGCGGTGTGCGGTCTCAATCCGCACGCGGGCGAGGGGGGAATGCTGGGGGACGAGGAGGGGCGGGTGCTGGTGCCGGCGATCGAGCGGGCGCGGACGGCGGGCTGGGAGGTGGTTGGGCCGCGCGCGGGGGACACGGTCTTTCATGAGGCCTGGCGCGGGGAATACGACGTGGTGGTGGCCATGTACCATGACCAGGGATTGGCGCCGTTGAAGCTGGTGGCGTTTGCGAGCGGGGTGAACTGGACGCTCGGCCTGCCGTTTGTGCGGACTTCGCCGGACCACGGGACGGCCTACGATGTTGCCGGCCGGGGCGTGGCGGAGGCATCGAGCATGCGGGCGGCGATCCGGCTGGCGCGAAGGCTGACGGGCGGAACGCGGGGGAGGTGCGGTGCGGGGATGGAAGAGACGGCTTAGCGCCCAAGCCACTTGCGCATGCGGCCGCCGGGGGTTGGGGCGGCCTCTCCCGGGCGGAAGAGGGAGACGAGGAGCTGGCTGCGGGCGGCGGTGAGGGCCATGATGAACCCGTCGTAACTCTGGAACCGGTCGGCGGGGTTCTTGGCCATGGCCTGCCAGAGGGCGTCGCTGGTGGGCTGGGAAATATCCGGCCGCACGTGGTTGGGGGGGGTGAGCGGGGTGTGGATATGGGCGGCGATGAGTTCCTCGACGGTGGGGGCCTCGAAGGGGACGTGTCCGGTCAGGGCGTGGTAGAGGGCCCCGGCCAGGCTGTAGAGGTCGGAGGAGAACGTCTCCTGTTCGCGCTTCACCTTTTCGGGAGCGACGTAGTACGGGGTGGCCCAGAGGGACGATTCGTCCACGCCGTCGTGCTGGGCAGGACGGGCGAGTCCGAAGTCCACCAGTTTGGGTTCCCCGTCGGCATTGAAGAGGATGTTGCCCGGCTTGATGTCGCGGTGGAGGAGGTTCTTCTTGAGGGCCGCGTCGAGGGCGCCGGCGACCTTGATGCCGGTATCCAGGATATCGAGTTCGGGGATGCGCTGTTCCTTCTCGATGCGGCTGTCGAGGCTGCCGCGGTCGGCCAGTTCCATGACCATGTAGAGCTGGCCGTTGATCTGATCGAACTCGTAGATGTGGATGATGTTGGTGTGGTTGAGGGCGCCGCAGGCCCGGGCTTCCCGCTGGAAAGCCTCGACCGCCTCCCGGTCGTTGAGCAACTCGCGGCGCATCAGCTTCACCGCCACCTCGCGGAGCAGCATCTCGTCGAAGGCGCGATAGACGGTGCCCATGCCGCCCGAGGCGATGGGGGCGCGGAGTTCGAGCTGCCGCATTTTGAGCGGCATCATCAGGGGATGCCCGCACTTGCCGCAGGGGGTGAATTCGAGGGGGGGAAGATCGGCCGGGATGAACACCTTGGCGGCACACCCGCCGCAGGTCACCATCTTCAGCGGGCGGCGCTCGGAGATAGTGGCGGGTGCGTCGAAGGTCACGGCGCCACACTACCACGCACGTTACGGCAGACAAGGGACGAGGCCGGCCGGCGGGCCCCGGAGGATGACCCCGTCCGACGGCCGGTCGCAGCTTGCATCGAGGCGCCGCTCCCGGATGATGCCGGGAATCCAATGAAGCGGCGCGAGCGTGATCCAGGCTGGACCGGAGTGGGTCCGATGATGGCGGCAATGCTATGGCTGGCGGTGCCGGAGAGCAGGGCGGAAGAACTGCGATTCAACCGGGACATCCGGCCAATCCTGTCGGATCACTGCTTCCACTGTCACGGGCCGGACGCCTCGACGCGGAAGGCGGGCCTGCGGCTGGACACGCGGGAGGGGGCCTTGGCGCTGCGCCGGGGTCGCGCGGCCGTGGTGGCGGGGCATCCCGACCGGAGCACGCTGATGGAGCGGGTCCGGAGCGACGATCCGGAGGACATCATGCCGCCGCCGGATTTGAAGAAGCCGCTGACCGAGGCCCAGAAGGCGACCTTGGAGGAGTGGATCCGAAGCGGTGCCGGGTACGAGGGGCACTGGGCCTATGAACCCTTGAAGCGCCCGGAGGTGCCGGGGGCTGAGGATCCAGACGGCTCCGGCCGGGGGACCGGGCGTTCCTGGGGTGCGGAGGCGATCGACCGGTTCATCGACGCCGAACTGGCATCGCGCGGGCTTGCCCGGTCGGCGGAGGCGGATCGGCGGACGCTTTACCGGAGGTTGAGTCTGGATCTGACGGGACTGCCGCCGCGATCGAAGGAGGTGGAGGCCTTTGCGGCGTCGAACGATCCCGAAGCCTATGGGCATGCCGTGGACGCGATGCTGGCATCGCCGCATTACGGGGAGCGGATGGCGGTGTTCTGGCTCGATCTGGCGCGCTACGCGGACACGGTGGGGTATCACGGGGACCAGGACTTCAGCGTCTGGCCCTACCGGGATTATGTGATCCGGGCATTCAACGCCAACATGCCCTTCGACCGGTTCACGCTGGAAAACCTGGCGGGGGACCTGCTGCCTGACGCGACCCGGGATCAACGGGTGGCCTCGGCGTACAACCGGTTGCTGATGATCACGGCCGAAGGCGGAGCCCAGGATCGCGAGTACCTCGCCAAGTACGCCGCCGACCGCGTGCGGAACACTGCCACGGCCTGGCTCGGGGTGACGCTCGGGTGCGCGGAATGTCATGACCACAAGTACGATCCGTTCACCGCCCGGGACTTCTACAGTTTTGCGGCGTTCTTTGCCGACCTGAATGAGCAGGGCTTTTACGCACGCGGGTTTGGAGGCGGGGATTGGGGTCCCATGCTGCGTCTGCCCACAGCGGCGCAAACCGCCGAACAGGCGCGCCTGGAGGGGACGATCGCCCGGTTGAAGGCCGCCTTGGCGGACGAGACGCCGGAACTGGTGGCAGCCCGGTCCGAATGGGAACGCAGTCTGGCGAAGGACGGCCGGGTGGAGCTGGGTCCCTGGCACATGGTGGGTCCGTTCGGGGCGGACAGCTTCGAGGAGGCCTACGACCGGGAGTTCGGTCCGGAACAGGGCGTGGATCTCGAGGCGGAGTTCGACGGGGGCGCCCTGAAGTGGAAGGCGCGGTCGCATTGGAAGGACGGCACCATTCAGGCGCTCGACGGCGAAAACTCGGCGACCTATGTCTTCCGGACCCTCCGGGTTGCGGTCGAACAGGACATCGAATTGTCGTTGGGCAGCGACGATGCCCTGCGGGTGTGGCTGAACGGCGAGGAAGTGCTGGCGAAGAAGGTCCAGCGTGGGGCCGCCGCCGGCCAGGAGAAGCCGGTGGTGCGGCTTCGCGCCGGGGAGAACGGGTTGCTGATGAAAGTGGTCAATGCCGGGGGCGGCAGCGGCTTCTACTTTCAGATCGTGGACCAGATGCCACCGGAGATCGTCGCGGCCGCCCAGGTTCCTCCCGCGAAACGTACTGAGGAACAGCGAGCCCGCCTCAAGACGCATTTCGCGGGGATCACTCCCCTGCTGGAGCCGACGCGCACGGCGCTGACCCAGGCGCAGGAATCCCTCAGGAGCCTGCTGGCTTCGATGCCAAGGACGCTGGTGTCGGAGGCCCTTCCGGAACCGAGGGAGACACGGATCCTGCGGCGCGGCAACTGGCTGGACGACGGCGGGGACGTGGTGAAGCCGGCGGTGCCGCATTTTCTGCCGCAGCAGGGGGTGACGGACCGGCGGCTCACGCGACGGGACCTGGCGGAGTGGATCACCGCGCCGGACAACCCGTTGACCGCCCGGGTGATGGTGAACCGGTTGTGGAAGCAGTTCTTCGGGGTGGGATTGTCGAAGAAGCTCGAGGACATCGGGGCGCAGGGGGAATGGCCGTCGCATCCGGCCTTGCTCGACTGGCTGGCGTGCGAGCTGCGGGACAGCGGATGGAACCTCAAGCACGTGGTGCGCCTGATGGTCACCTCGGCCACGTACCGGCAGAGTTCACGCGGCACCGAAGCCTTGCGCGAGGTGGATCCGGACAACCGGTGGCTGGCCCGGCAATCGGCGTTCCGGATCGATGCGGAGTTCGTGCGGGACCTGGCGCTGTCGGCAAGCGGACTGCTGGTGCACCAGTTTGAAGGGCCCAGCTCCAAACCGTACCAGCCGGCCGGGTATTATTCGCAGTTGAACTTTCCGAAGCGCGAATACGAAGCCGACCGCGACGAAAACCAGTATCGCCGGGGGCTGTACACGCACTGGCAACGGACCTTCCTGCACCCGAGTCTGGCGGCCTTCGATGCCCCGACGCGGGAGGAGTGCACCGCCGAACGGGTTCGATCCAATTCGCCGCAGCAGGCGCTGGTCCTGCTGAACGACCCCACCTATGTCGAGGCCGCCCGGGTGTTCGCGGAGCGCATCCTGCGCGAGGGCGGCACCACGGTGCGGGACCGCCTGAGGTTCGCCTTCCGGGAGGCGCTGTCGCGCCAGCCCCGTCCCGACGAGTACCGAATCCTCGGCAACCTGCTGGCCGATCACGCCCGGGAATACTCGGCCGATGCGGGAGCCGCCGAACAGTTGCTGGCAACCGGAAACCGGCCGGTTCCGGAGGATCTGCGCCGCGACGAGCTGGCCGCCTGGACCTCGGTGGCGCGCGTCATCTTCAACCTGCACGAGACCATCACCCGGTCCTGAGTTCTGGTGGGCGATCCCGACCGGCTGCCGGTCCACGAGGGTCGGCCGGCAACAGACCCAGAATCGCTTCAGCGGCCCGGCCGACGGCCCCGGGCGGGCCGAGCTGCGCCACGACGTCGCCGAGTCGTTCGCGCATGGCGCGCCGTGCGTCCGCATCGCACAGCAAGCGACCCGCCTCGGCGGCAATGGTTTCGGGTGTGGCCTGGGTCTGGAGGAACTCCGGCATGACCGGCGCCGGTGCCAGCAGATTGGGAAGGGCCAGATGCCGCACCCGGATGATGCGCCGGGCGATTTGATAGGTGCTCCAGGAGGCCTGGTAGATCGCCAGCGTCGGCACCCGCCACAGGGCGCATTCGAGGGTCACCGTGCCCGTTGACGCGATCGAGAGCGTCGCCCGGGCCAGTTCCTCGCTCAGGCCGCCCACCCGGCACTCGAGCGCCAGGTCCGTGCCCTTGTCCGCGGCAAGCGCCGCCTGCCGCAGGCTGTCGTCCGGAAACACCGCCACCCACTCGACCGCCGGACCCTTTCCCGCCGCCACCCGTCGGGCCGCCTCCAGCATCAGGGGCCAATGCCGCGCGATCTCGGAAGGACGACTGCCTGGCAGCAGGACCACCCTCCGCGGGCATCCCTCCGGGGGTTCGATCGCTTTCGCCGCGGCCGGATGCCGGTCCACGATGGGGTGCCCCACGAACTCCACCCGCAATCGCGGATGCCGCCGGGCATACCATGCCGGTTCGATGGGCAGGATGCTCACCAGCAGGTCGAGGTCGCGGGCGAGCGTGCGGGCCCGCCCGGGACGCGACGCCCAGACCTGGGGCGACACATACTGGACCAGGTGTGGGCGCCAGCCGGCCGTCTGACGTGCCCGCAAGGCGGCTGCGAACCGGCGGTTGAAGCCGCCGTAGTCCACGCAGACAATCACCTCCGGCCGGCGTGCGCAGGCGAGATCGAGCATCTGTTCGAGGATGCGCCGCAGGCGCCACAGATTCCTCAGCACATCGGCCAGGCCGATGATGGCGTATTGGGTCAGGTCGAGTTGCAGTTCCACCCCTGCCTCCCCCATGCGGGGCCCGCCCGCCCCGAAGAACTGCGGGGGGACGCCGCCGCGTTGCACCACCCGCTCGCGCAGGGACCCGACCAGTTCCGCCGCCAGCAGATCGCCGCTGGGTTCCCCGGCAATCAGCATGAACTGAAGGGATTTCAGCGGGCACTGGGGTTCATCCCCGGCCCCTGCGGAAAGCGAAGCCGGATGCGGCGGAACACCTGGCGGTCGGTCGGCGTCGGTTCTCATCCCAATTCCGGCGGCACCTGGGCCTCGATCTGGCGGGTGATCGTGAAGGCGAGATCAAGGGCGTGCTTGGCCGATTCGCCGCTCACCAGCGGGGCGCCCTGCTCCGTCACGCACCGGATGAAATGCTTCAGTTCCAACTGCAGCGGTTCCTCCCGGGTGATGGGCACCGGCTCGCGGACGATGCGGCGCCCCGCGAACTCCACCACGATCGAGGAGTCCCGCGCGTGCAGCAGCTTCTTCAGCAGCGAACTCTCCTTCTCGTCCGATCGGGCCAGTCGCAGCGCGTATCCGGTCTGGGCGCGGTAATCCAGCGACACGTAAGCCGGTTTGGCCCCGCCGGAAAACACGCGGATCTTCCGCATCCGCTCCGTGCTCACCCGGCTGGCCGTGAGGTTGGCAATGCAGCCGTTGGCGAACCGCAGCCGCGCGTTGGCGATGTCCTCGCTCCGGCTCAACACCGGGATCCCCACCGCATCCACCGCCACCACCGGGGAATTCACAAAGGCCAGGATCACATCCAGATCGTGGATCATCAGATCCAACACCACCCCGATGTCCGTGCTGCGGGCCGGGTAGGGCGACAACCGATGAGCCTCGATGAAGCGCGGAACCGGCGCCATTTCCTGCAACCGCTGAAACACCGGGTTGAACCGTTCCACATGGCCCACCAGCAGGACGCACCCCTTCTCGCGCGCCAGCTCGACCAGGGCCGTCGCGTCCGCCGCATTGTCCGTCATCGGCTTCTCCACCAGCACATGCCGGTTGTGGCGCAGCAGGTGACTGGCCGTCTCGAAATGGGTCGAGGTGGGTGTGACCACGCTGAACACCTCGGCCGACTCCATCGCCTCCGCCAGGTCGCCGAAGGCCCGCACCCCGAGGCGGTCCGCCACCGCCCGGGCCGTCTCCGGAATCGCGTCGTGAACGCCCGCGAAGATCACCTCCCCCGCCGCCGCCATGGCGGCATAGATGCGCGCATGCTCCTTTCCGAGCGATCCGGTGCCGATCACGGCAACCCTGGGCGGCGACTTCATCGGCCGGCAACCTAAGGACCGCCCCTCCCCGGCGGAAGCCGCAAGTGGGCGGTTGCACCCGGCCGGCGCATCTCCGGGTTGTGGATGAGGAGGCAGCGAATCGGAGGGACGAACTCCGCGACTCCACGTCCCGTAGCACCCCACCGCTGCGGCCCTAATGAATAGGCAGGTCATTAAACGAGCTGGCTTTCTCCAAGCCAGGCCGGTGCTACCCGGGGCCTCGCTTATCGCATTGCCGTTGGGAAATTCACACAAGGCACAAGCTCAAGCTAATAAGCCAGGCCGCTTAAGCTGGACTTCTATGATTTAATAGGTCAGGCGTTTTAAATTGACTTCGCAATGGGAATACTCACGCTTCCAGCCCAGTAACCATCCACTCCCCAAACCATGAGAATACCCCGCATCAAGGCCGATCCTTCCCTCCCCGCAATCTATCACTGCATGTCCCGAGTCGCCGGTCGCCTCCCTCTCCTCGACGACTCCGCCAAGAACAAGTTGGTCAACATCCTCCATCATCTCGCCCGATTCTGC